>CADEGB010000236.1 GCA_902826755.1 uncultured Gemmatimonadota bacterium | reverse complement strand
ATGGTAGTCAAAGCGGCCTGAACCGGGGGTCGTCAGCCGGTCGGCGCCCGCCGTCACCAGGCTGCCAGGTAGAAAAGAAGGGGACCCGAAGGTCCCCTTCTTCATTTGCTGCCGGGGCGTCACCGCCCTCACTCCGAAACCAGCTCGATCCGCGCCGTCTCGGCGCCGTCACCGACCCGGTGACCGATCTTGAGGATCCGGGTATAGCCGCCGGGTCGGGCCGCGAACCGCGGGCCGATTTCCGAGAAGAGCCGCTTGAGAACCTCGCGGTCCTGGATCTTCCGCTCGGCCAGCCGCCTGGCGTGGAGATCGCCCCGACGCGCGAGGGTGATCAGGCGCTCCGCGAAGGGCCGGAGTTCCTTGGCCTTGGCGGTGGTGGTGGTGATCCGCTCGTGCTTGAACAGGCTGGTCGCCATGTTCCGGAGGAGCGCCTTTCGGTGCTCCGCGGTACGGGACAGCTGCCGTCCCTTGGCCTGGTGCCGCATGACTCTTAGTTCCCTTCCGGGGCGCCCATGGTGGGCACGGCCCCGCTCTTGACGATCTTCAGGTCTCCGTCGGACTCCTCGAAGCCCATCCCGAACCGGAGGCTCTCCCGCTGCAGCAGGTCGCCGATTTCCGCGACCGCCTTCTCGCCGACGTTCTTGACGTCGAGGAGTTCCTTCTCGCTGTACTCGACCAGGTCCTTGAGGGTCCGGATGTTCGAGTTCTTGAGCGAGTTGAGGGTCCGCACGGTCAGGCCGAGGTCATCGATCAGGCGTCCGAGCTTGGCCTTGAGCCCGCCGACGACGGCAACGGCCTCGGTGGCGGTGGCGCGGGCGGTCGGCACCTTGCCGAACTCGACGAAGTACCGGAAGTGCTCCTGGGCCAACGCCGCGGCGTAGGCGATGGCGTCTTCCGGGGTGATCGTTCCGTTGGTCTCGACCATGACGGCGAGGCGGTCGTAGTCAGTCCGCTGACCGACGCGGGTTTCGCTGACCGTGAAATTGGCGCGCCGAACCGGATTGTAGATGGCGTCGATCCGGACCAGGTCGACCGGCAGCGAGCGATCGGCCGGATGCATCTCGGACTCGACGTAGCCGCGGCCCTTGTTGACGTAGAGATCGCAGCTGATCTCGCGGTCGTCCTGGACGGTAAAGAGCAGGTGGTCGGGATTGAGGACCCGGACGCTGGCGCTGCCCTGAATGTCGCGGGCATACACCGGGCCCTTGCCTTCCCGACGGATCCGGAGGATGGTCTCGTCGGTGCTCTCGTCCACGACCAGGGTCAGGGCCTTGAGGCGCTGAATGATCTGGTGAACGTCTTCGAGGACGCCCTGCACGGTCTGGTGCTCGTGGACGACTCCGTCGAGCCGGAACGCCCAGACGGCCGATCCACGCAGCGACGACAGCAGCATCCGGCGAAGCGCGTTGCCGAGGGTGTGGCCGAAGCCCCGCTCCAGCGGCTGGAGCCGGAACTCCGCGACGTTCGGGTTGTCCTCCCGCTTGGTCATTTCGACCACATGCGGGCGAACGAGACCGGTCAGATCGATCGACATGTATCCTACCCCTTACTTCGAGTAGAGCTCGACGATGAGCTGTTCCTGTGCGTTGGTCGGGATCGCGTCGCGAGTCGGCTCCATCGTCATCCGACCGGCGAACTTCTGGTGATCGACCGACAGCCACGTGAGCGAGGCGCCGCGGGTCGCCATTTCCTGAGCGACCTTGACCGGCACCATTTCCCGCGCCGAGGCGGCAATCCGGACTTCCTGGCCGGGCTGAACCCGATACGACGGGATATCGACCCGAGCGCCATCGACCTCGACATGGCCGTGGCAAACCAGCTGCCGGGCGCCCCGCCGGCTGGTGGAGAAACCCATCCGATAGGCGAGGTTGTCGAGCCGCGACTCGAGGGCCACCAGCAGGTTGGTGCCAGTAACGCCCGGGATCTTGGCCGCCGCCTCGAAGGTGTTCCGGAACTGACGCTCCGAGAGCCCGTAGATCCGCTTGACCTTCTGCTTTTCGCGGAGCTGCTTGGCGTATTCGGACATCTTCCGCCCACCGCCCTTGCCCGCGGCGGCGGCGCCGTGCTGACCCGGAGCGTAGCTCCGCCGATCGACGGCGCACTTCTCGGTGAAGCAGCGGGTGCCCTTCAGGAACAGTTTCGTACCTTCACGCCGGCACAGTCGGCAGGCCGGCCCAGCATAACGTGACATGACTCAGACCCTGCGCTTCTTCGGAGGACGGCAGCCGTTGTGAGGAATCGGGGTGACGTCTTTGATCGAGACGACCCGCAAACCGGCGGAGGCGAGCGCCTGCACGGCCGACTCGCGGCCGCTGCCCGGACCCTGCACCAGCACGTGCACCCGGCGGACGCCGAGATTCATCGCTTCGCGGCCCACCGCCTCGGCCGCGACCGTGGCGGCGAACGGGGTGGACTTCTTCGAACCCTTGAAGCCGGCCTTGCCCGAGGTACCCCAGGCCACCGTGTTGCCGCGGGAGTCCGTGATCGTGATGATGGTGTTGTTGAACGTCGCCGAGATGTGGGCGACGCCCTCCGACTCCACCACCTTCTTGCCGCGCTTGGCCTTGGCCACCTTCTCGGCGGCCGCCGTGGGCGCGGCCGGAGCCGCCGCCGTCGTGGGAGTTTCCGGTGCCGTCATAGTTTACTTCTTCGTCGCCTTCTTCTTGCCTGCGATAGCCCGGCGCGGGCCCTTCTTGGTCCGCGCGTTGGTGTGCGTCCGCTGCCCGCGGACCGGCAGGCCCCGACGGTGCCGCGACCCGCGGTAACTGCCGATGTCCATCAATCGCTTGATGTTCATCGCGACCTCGGTCCGGAGTGCACCTTCCACCCGGACACTCCGCTCGATCATCTGGCGAAGCCGAGCAACCTCGGCGTCGGTCAGATCACGGACGCGGGTGTCGCCGCTGATACCGGTCTCGGTGAGGAGCCGCTGGCTCGTGGCGAGCCCGATCCCGAAGATGTAAGTGAGGGCGATCTCGACCCGCTTGTCGCGCGGCAAGTCGACGCCAGCAATACGAGCCATGACTTAACCCTGCCGCTGCTTGTGCTTGGGGTTGCGCTTGCAAATGATCCGGATCACGCCGCGACGCCGGGTCACTTTGCAGTGTTCGCAGATCGGCTTGACGCTCGAACGTACCTTCATTGACTCTCTCTCAAACGCCAGGTTTCAGGGGAGCTTGTAAAGCTAGCCCTGGATTGGGGTTAATGCAAGTGCGCCCGAAACGGCCACCGCGCGGGCCGCGGTCGACTACAATGTCCGATGCTTCTGCGACCCAAGCCAGCCAATCGACCCGGCTCTGACCGAGAACCGAAGACGATGCGCGACAAGTACTTGGCTGCATTCATCGGAATCCTGTTCGCGCCGGCTGTCAGTGCCGCTCAACCCCGGATCGCGCTCCGTGCCGGGACCCTCGTCGGCGTGGTCCAGGATAGCACCCGGGCCGCCGGTTTGGCCTACGCGCTCGTGTCGGCGGTCGGCGCGGATCGCCGGACCTTTGCGAGCGAGACCGGGGCGTTCCAGCTGAGCGGGCTCCGCCCCGGTGCCGAACGGATCCGGGTCCAGCAAATCGGCTACGCCCCGATCGAGATCCCAGTCCTCCTGGTCGCCGCCGGCGAGGGCGCTGCCGACCGGTTGGTCATCTTACTGGGCCGCCGGATTCAGGTGCTCCCCGAAGTCGTGGTGCAGGCCGACCCCGGCGCGCTCAGGACGTACCGCCAACCCAGGGGATGCGTGGCACCGGAGCGGGCCATCGGCGGCGGGGCCGGCGAGATCGTCCTCAACCAAGCCGTCACCAACGCCGACCGGATCCTGACCCTCGAGCGCGACTACCCCTACTCCGCCGCCTACGAACACATCCGGAAAGCGTCCGATACCACCGAGCAGGTCGTGGCGCAGGCCGTGGACACCGTGGTCGTCCGCCCCGGCCGCCGGGTCACCTACCAGCCCGGCCGAGTGCTGGTTCGCCGCCGCCGGTCCGACAATGTGGACGCATACTACTTTGCCGTGCCCGACCTGGCCCGAGAGGCCTTTCAAAAGGCCCATTGCGCCTGGTATCTGGGAGCGGATTCCGCGGAGGGGAGAAAGGTCCACCGGGTCGATTTTTCGCCGGCGCCCCACGTCAAAGGCGTCGACTGGGCCGGGACCCTGAGCTTTGATTGGGAGAGTTTCCAGCTGGTCCGGTCCGACGCCTGGCTGGTGCAGGTCAAGCCGCGGGAGTCCCTCCTTCAGACGGCCCGCTGCGCCGTGAACTACCGCGAGGTCATACCCACCCTCGTTCACGAAAACCTGGCCTACTGCCTAGTCGGGCAGCGCCACCCCCAGTTCCCCACCGTGACCGAGACCTATCGCCTGATCGCGACCGAATTCCTGAAGGCCCGACCTGGCGCGGTCCCCTAGGGGCTCGGGCGGTCGGTGGGGGCCACCCAGATCTCGGTCACCCGCCAGCGGCCATCGGCCAGGCGGGCGCTGATCAGAATCCGCTGGGCGTGCCGCTCCTGGGTGCCGACGGTCCGGAAGACCCGACGGAGTTCCACGTAGCCGTGACCATCCGCCACCACCGCGGCACCGACTCCCTCGATCGACACGTCCTCGGTACGTCGGACCAAGCCAGCCAGAGCCGCGGCGGCAACCCGTCCGAGCACCGACACCGACGCCGGCTGATTGGGGAGTTCGAGCCGGACCGGCTCCCGATCGTCGAAGAGGCCGGGGAAATCGCGAGATTGGAAGGTGCGCCGGGCCAGTTCCGAGAGCGCGCCTAAATCGGCATTCGGCTGCGGGGCCGCCTGCAGCAGCAGCAAGAGAACCGCTGAGGGAATCACCGAATCGACCCCTGAAGACTGGCCCACGCGGCGGCCGGGTCGACGGCCTGCAGCACCGGCCGGCCCACGACCAGGTGCGTGCTCCCCGCGCTGGCCGCCTCCGCGGCGGTGGCCGTCCGGGTCTGATCGCCCTTGGGGTCGGTGGCGCCGCGGATCCCGGGAGTGACCAGCAGCGCGGCGGGGCCGAGCTCAGCCCTGAGCATGGCGGTCTCCAGGGGTGATGAGACGACACCGTCGACCCCTGCCTGGCGGGCCGCCCGAGCCAGTCGGAGCACCTCGACCTCGGGTTTTGCCTCGGCCCGGCCGAGCAGTTGGCCTAGTTCCGCCGCCGAGTGGGAGGTCAGCACGGTCACCGCCACCACCGCCATCCCGTTGCCCGCGGCCTCCTTGGCGGCGGCCAGCATCGCCGGCCCCCCGAGCGCGTGGACCGTCACCATGTCGACGCCGGCGTCCCGAGCCTGGGCAACCGCACCCTGAACCGTGTTGGGGATGTCGTGCCACTTGAGGTCGAGAAAGACTCGCAGCCCGCGCCCCTTCAGTTCACTGATCAGGGCTGGCCCGGTGCGGGTGAAAAGCACGGAGCCAAGTTTGACCCAACCGACCGTGGGAATCCGATCGAGCACCCGGAGGGAGGCGTCCCGATCCGGCAGATCGAGCGCGAGGACGAGTTCAGCCACCGGAGGCCCAGGCCCGCGCCAGTCGTTCGGGGAGGCGGGGGTCGGCCAAGCCGGCGGTGCCGATCGCGACGAGGTTGGCGCCGGCGGCAAGGTACTGGTGGACGTGCTCGAGGGTCCGGATACCACCGACTCCGATGATGGGCACCGACGGAAGGTGGCGACGGACCCGCGCGGTCGCCAGGAGGCCGACTGGGAGCAGCGCGGGACCGCTGACGCCGCCGTTGCCGTTGCCGAGTCGGGGATGATCGCCCTCGTAGACGAGGCCGGGCATGGTGTTGACGACCGTGATCCCGTCCGCCCCAGCGGCCACCGCCGCCGCGGCGAGACCCGGAATGTCGGGGAGCGCGGGCGACAGCTTGGCGACGAGGGCCCGCGTGGTGACCGCCCGGCACCGGGCCACGATCCGACCGACCGCCGCGGGATCGGCCCCGAACTCGATCCCGCCGGCGGAAGTGTTGGGACAGGACAGGTTGAGCTCGTACCCCACCATCCCACCGACGGGCTCGAGACCTTCGATGACCCGGGCGTATTCATCCTCGGCAAAGCCGACGACGTTGACCAGAACCCGGGGGTGGCGGAGGTTGGCCGCCATCCAGGGGAGCTCCTGGCGGGCCACCTGGTCGAGCCCCGGATTGGCGAGGCCGATGGAGTTGAGCATCCCTCCCTCAAACTCGGCCACTCGGGGAGGCCGGTTTCCGGCCCGCGGCTCGACCGAGACGGCCTTGCTGACCAGGCCGCCGAGGGCCTCGAGGTCCATCGTGTCCGCCAGTTCCCGACCAAAACCAGCGGTGCCGGCAGCGAGCAGGATCGGGTTCTGGAAGGTGGTGCCGAAGAGGGCGATCGGAGCGGGGCGAACGCCGGCGGTCACTCCCGACCCCGCCCCGAGGAACTCTGGACGACGGTGCCGACCCGCTGCTGGTACTCGAGCAGGTAGGACACGATCGCGTCCGCGATGGACGCCGCGAGGTTCCGCTGCGACCGGGTCTCGGTCATCAGGCGGGCATCGTCGGGGTTGGTGCTGAAGCCCATTTCGAACAGAATGGCCGGGCGACGGGCGGTGCCGAGAACGATGAGCCGGGCCGGCTTGACCCCTTTGTCGGGTCCCGCATGGACTTCGCCTACGTGCGACTGCATCAGTTCGGCCAACCGGACCGACTCTCGGAGGTACTCGTTGGTCTGGAGGTCCTTGAGAATGAAGTCGAGCCCGCCGATACCGCTGCCCGACTCCTCGGACGCCTCGAAGCGGACGGCCTCGTTTTCCATCTGGGCGACCCGAGCGGCGTCTTCGGTCCGGGCCACGTCGAGGTAGTAGGTCTCGAAGCCCCGGACCTTGCTGTAACCCGGGCGTTTCTTGAGGGAGTTGACGTGGAGGCTGACGAACAGTCCGCACTGGTCGGTGCAGTAAGCGCCCCGGTCGTAGAGGTTGATGAGCGTGTCGGTGGTTCGGGTCATGGTGACGCCCACGCCACGCTTGAGCAACTCCTGGCGCACCAGCAGCCCAACCTGCAGCGTGACGTCCTTCTCCTTGAGGCCACGCGGAAAGAAGAGGCCCGGATTGCCCGGATCGACCCGCCCATGCCCCGGGTCGATCGTCACGACATGCCCCTTGCGAAGGCCGTTGGGGAGCAGATCTCGATCGTTGGCCACGGCCGTCGGGGTTGGCGCGGACGATCGCGCAACGCCGGACGGCGTCCGGGCCGCCGGAGACCTTGGGTTCGGCGCGG
>CADEGB010000235.1 GCA_902826755.1 uncultured Gemmatimonadota bacterium | reverse complement strand
CGCCAGGGCCCGCGCGATGGCCGCTCGCTGCTTTTGGCCGCCTGACAGGTTGATGCCCCGTTCCCCGAGCATGGTGTCGTAGCCCTTGGGGAGATCCGCCACCGCCAGGTCGAGTTGCGCGATGGCGGCAACCCGTTCGAGGCGACCGTCGTCAGGCGCGCCGAGGAGGACGTTGTCGCGCAGTGGCGCGCTGAAGAGGAAGGTCTCCTGGGGGACGAAGCCGACCGCGGCGCGGACCGCTTCGACGGGCAGGGTCCGGATGTCGACCTCGTCGATCAGAATCCGACCCCGATCGGGATCGTAGCGGCGCGCGATCAGCTCGACCAGCGCGCTCTTGCCGGCTCCCGTCGCGCCCACCACCCCGATCGACTCGCCGGCCGGTACCTCGAACGAGATACCCGCCAGGACCCATTCGCGATCCGGCGCCGAGGGATATCGGAACCAGACGTCGTCGAACCGGAGGGAGCGGGCGCCGCGCCCCGCAGGCAGGACGACGGGCTCGGGCGGATCCTCGATCGTGATCGGCTCCTGAAAGATCTCGTTGATCCGGGACATCGCGGCGCTACCCCGAAAGACGAGGTTGATGGCCCAGCCAAGGAACACCAGCGGCCAGACCAACAGGGCCAGGTAGACGAAGAACGCGACGAATTCGCCGTTCGAGATGGCCCCGGTCAGGACCAAGCGGCCGCCGACGAGGAGCACCACCGCGCCGCTCAGCCCGCCCATGAGGGCCAGGGTCGGATCGAGCGCCGCCTGGACCCGGGAAAGGCGGAGGTTGCGGTCGGCATACTCCTGATTCAGTCGTGCGAACGCCTCGGTTTCGCGCGTCTCCTGACTGTACGCTCGGACGATCCTGACCCCGGCAAGGTGCTGGCGGACGAATTCCGTCATCCGCCCGAAGTGTTCCTGGATGGCCAGGGATCGCTCGTGAATCCGCCGGCCCAGCACGGCTTCGAGGGCCGGCAACGCCAGGAGTGGCAGCACCGCCAGGCTCGCCAGGGTCGGGTTGACCGCGAACATCGTGGGCACCAGGATGAGACCCCGGGCCACGGTATCGACCAGATACATGACGGCCGGCCCCGCCACCATCCGGACGGCGAGCAGATCGTTGGTGGCCCTGGCCATCAGGTCGCCAGTCGGCGTTCGATCGAAGAAGGCTGCGGGGAGCCGAAGCAGTCGGGCCAGGAGGTCGTTCCGGAGGTCGTATTCGATCCGCCGGCTGATGCCATTGAGGAGCCGGCGCATCCCGTACCGGAGGACCCCGCCGGCGGTGGCGACCCCCACCAGCCAAAGGGCGGCCTGGCGGGCCGCCGGAATCGGGTCGGGCTGGGCCAGGGCGTCGATGCCCTGGCCCAGGAATCGCGGAACGAGGGTGGTGAGCAGGTTGGAACTGATGACACAGGCCAGTCCCGCGATATAGGTCCCCGTGTATTTTCCGAGGTAGGGACCGAGGGGACGCAAGTCTCGCATCACGAGGAGGGACTCATGAGCAGGGTCGAATTGTTGGCGTTGGTGGCACTGATGGCGGTCATCGGGTGTGGCAAGAATGGCGGGGGTGACGGTGCCGGGCAAGACTCGACCGGCAGCCGCGACCTGTCGCTCGCGCCGGTCGATTCGTCGGCTCAGCTGAACGACGTCGCGGCCCCGGCGGAAAGCACCACCACCGCGGCGCCGGAAGCCCCGGCCCCCGCTCCGGTACCACCGCCTCCACCGCCCGTCACCACTCCGCCAAAAACCAAGCCCGCGGCGCCGTCCACCCCGCCCCCCGCCTCGACGCCGACCGAGGTGCCGCCGGCGTCGACCCCGACGTCACCACCCGCGCCTCCGGCTCCGGCCACCAGGTCACTCGGGGCCGGCGCCTCGATGGCGCTGACCGCGGCGGCCGAGTTTTCCTCGAAGACGCACAAGGTCGGCCAGACGGTGACGGCGACGGTGGCCAGCGACGTGACCGACGAGTCCGGCAAGGTGGTGGTGCCGGCCGGGGCCACGGTGACCCTGGTCATTACCGAACTGGTCGTGTCCGAGAACAAGAGCGACTCCGGAAAGATCTCCCTCCGGGCCACCCAAGTGGCGTTCGGCGGCGAGAGCTACGACGTCGATGGGTCGACGACGGCCGTCGACTACGCGCTCAAGGGGCGCGGGGTCCAGGCGGGTGACGCAGCCAAGGTTGGCGCCGGTGCCGTCGCAGGCGCGGTCGTCGGTCGGGTGCTGGCCGGCAAGAAAAAGGGCGCCGTCGTGGGTGGGGTCATCGGCGCCGCGGCCGGGACCGCCGCCGCCGCCAACTCGGCCGACCGGGACATCGTGGTGGCCCAGGGCGCCAAGATCGTGATCAAGCTGAAGAGCGCCCTTTCGATCAAGACCTGAGTCCGGTTCCCCCCGTCAGGGAACCCCGGCGCCACCGCCGCCGCGACGCGGGTCGCTGGCGCCGAGCCACCCGGCAGGGGTCCGGATGATCGCTTCGACGTCGCCCATCGGACCGCGGAGCACCACCTTGTGTCCCATGGCTTCGAGGGCGGCGATGGTCGCTGCCGGGAAGCCGTCCCGTTCGAGGAAGATCTGATCGGGGAGCGACTGGTGATGGAGCCGCGGCATCGCCAGCGCGCCAGGCAGGTCCATCCCGTGATCGATGATGTTGGAGATGACGTGATAGACCTGGGTGATGATCGTGGGTCCGCCCGGGGTCCCGACCACCAGGAACAGCTCCCCCCCGCGGTCGAGCACGATGCTCGGGGTCATGGCCGAGAGCATGCGCTTGCCCGGCGCGATGGCGTTGGCGCGGCCTTGGACGAGTCCGTAGTTGTTGGGCTTGCCCGGCGCGGTGGTGAAGTCGTCCATCTCGTCGTTGAGGAGGAATCCCCCCCCGGACACGGTCACCGCGCTGCCGAAGCTGTTGTTGAGCGTGGTCGTGGTGCTGACGGCATTGCCGGCCGGGTCGACCACCGAGTAGTGCGTCGTCGACGGGCCGTCCTTGAGCGTCACCGCCACCTTCGAGGTCGGGGTGGCGCGGTCGAGATCGATCTCGGCCCGGCGCCGCGCCGCATGGGCCTTGCTCGTCATCCGCGCCACCGGGTTGCGCACGAACGCGGGGTCGCCTAACGAGGAATTCCGCTCGACAAACGCCCGCCGCATCGCCTCGGCCTCCCGATGGAGGAGTGCCGGGGATCCGAACGCCGGCAACGAGTCCCAGCCCTCCATGATGTTGAGGATCAGGGCCAGGGTCAGCCCGCCCGAGGAGGCCGGCGGCATCGAATAGACCCGGTGGCCCCGGTAGGTGAACTGAAGCGGATCCCGCCAAATGGCGCGGTACCGGGCCAGGTCCCGCTTGGTGATGATCCCACCGCCTCGCCGCATTTCCGCCACGATCAGATCGCCCACCGACCCCCGATAGAAGGCGGGCGAGCCCTCGTCACGGATAGCCCCCAGGGTCCTGGCTAGATCGGGTTGGGCCCAAGTGGTGCCCGGTTGGGGTGGCCGACCGCCGGGGAGGAACTGGGCCGCCGACGCCGGGAACCGCGCCAGACGGATCGAGTCACTGCCGATCGAACGGGTTCGGTACTCGTCCACCAGGAAGCCGTCGGCGGCGAGGCGGACCGCGGGCTCCACCACCTCCCGCCAGGGCAAGACGCCGAACCGGCGATGGGCCTCCGCCAGGCCGGCCACGGCGCCGGGAACGCCCACCGCGAGGTGTCCGGTCCAGCTTCGGTCGGTGGGGTTGCCGTCAGGCCCGAGATACATGTTGCGGGTGGCTCGACCGGGCGCCGTCTCCCGGTAATCCAGGGCAAAGGCGCGCCCGTCGGCCAGCCGGATCAGCATGAACCCGCCGCCACCGATGTTGCCCGCTTCCGGATGGACGACGGCCAAGGCAAAGCCAACCGCCACGGCCGCGTCGATCGCGTTGCCGCCGCGTTGGATGATGTCCCGTCCGACGCGGCTCGCGAGCGGACTGCCGGACACCACCATGCCCCGGGCGGCGGGGGTGACCCGGGCGCTATCGACGAGCGACCAGCTCGGCGCGATCCCGGACTGCGCGGCCATGGGTGCGGCCAGGGCCACCGCCAGCGCAACCAGCCAGGAGAGGGCGCGGATCTGCATCGTTGAACCTCGGGAGAGTTGCGTTCGCGTCGGCCGACGGGACAAACTTAACCGCCACTTCCCAGCCGACGTCATGGTGAATGCCGAATCCAGTCCCGTCCCGATCCGTCTGACCGAGCGGCGCAATCCCCGGTCTGCCGACATCGACATCGCCGACCCACTCACCCTCGTTGATCTCATCAACGCCGAGGACGCCACCGTGCCGGGTCTGGTGGCGGCGGCTCGGGTCGAGATCGCGGCCGCGGTGACGCGGATCGAAGCGTCGTTCCGGGCGGGAGGCCGCCTTCTGTATGTCGGAGCGGGCACCAGCGGACGGCTTGGCGTGCTCGACGCGTCGGAGTGTCCGCCGACCTTCGGGACCCCGCCGTCGATGGTCGTCGGGATCATCGCCGGCGGGTATCCCGCGCTCGTCAAACCGGCCGAGGGCGCCGAGGACGACGTCAACGCGGGCATCGCGGCCATCGACACGGCGGGCGTGACGGCAGCCGACACCGTCGTGGGCATTGCCGCCAGCGGCGGCACGCCGTTTGTGCGGGCGGCCCTTGGACGGGCGCAGACGATCGGGGCGTCGACGGTCATCGTCGCCTGCGCGGAGCCGCCACCCCTCCTGCGGGAGAGTTGCGACGTGGCCATCGTGGTGCCGACCGGGCCCGAGGTGGTGACCGGATCGACCCGGATGAAGGCCGGCACCGCCACCAAACTGATCCTCAACACCCTCACCACGGCGGCGATGATCCGCCTTGGCAAGACCTACGGCAACCTGATGGTCGATCTCCAGGCGTGGAGCGCCAAGCTGGTTGACCGGGGCGAGCGAATCGTGATGGAGGTAACTGGCGGGTCCCGTGAAGACGCGCGCCGAGCCATCGAGGCCGCCGGTGGCAGCGTTCGCACCGCCATCGTGATGGTTCGGCAACGGGTCGACCGAGACGAAGCCGTCCGGCTCCTGGCCCGCCACGACAACCGGGTCCGCGGTGTGCTCGGCGACCCCCCGCCCGTGAGGGATGCATGACCGAACGTCCGGTGCTCGCCGTGGGTCTGATGTCCGGCACCTCCCTCGACGGGATGGACGCCGCGCTGGTCCGACTGCACGGCCCCACCCGCGCCGAGCTGGTGGCCTTTGCGCACCTTCCCTATACGGCCGACTACCGTCGCCACCTCGAGGAGGCGATGACCGCCGGCACCACGCGCGAGCTGGCGCTTCTCCACGCGGCCATCGGCCGGTGGGGGGTCGAGGCCGCTCAACAGGTGCTGGCCGTGGCCCACGTCAAAGCCACCGACCTCGATTTCATCGCGTTCCACGGGCAGACGATCTGGCATGAGCCGCCCGCGGTGACGTGGCAGCTGGGCGAGCCCGCGCTCCTGGCGGAAACGTTCGGCGTTCGGGTGGTCAGCAACTTCAGGACCCGGGACCTCGCGGCCGGCGGGCAGGGGGCGCCGCTGGTTCCCATGGCCGACGTCCTGCTCTTCGGCGGTGATCGGCCGCGGGTCCTTCTCAATCTTGGCGGAATGGCCAACCTGACCTACGTCCCCCATCGGGCTCAGGATCATGGGGCGTTTGCCTTCGACACGGGGCCAGGGGTGGCGGTGATCGATGCGGTGGCCCGGCTGGTCGACCCAACCCTGCCGTACGACGTGGACGGCGTCCTGGCCGCTCGGGGGATCCCGAACGAAGCCGTTCTGGCGCCGCTTCTGGCGGACCCGTTCTTCGCCGCCGAGCCGCCCAAGTCGACGGGACGGGAGCGGTTCGGCGCCGGGTTTGCGGCCCGGCTCCACGTCGACGTGCCCGGACCGGACGGCGTGGCCACCGCCATCGAGCTGACGGCCCGCAGCATCGCACGAGCCATCGATCGCTGGGTGCCGGCGGCCCAGGAGGTGATCGCGTCGGGCGGGGGTTGTCACCATCCAGCCCTCATGGCAAGCCTGGCGCGGCATCTCGGAACCGGTCGGGAGCTGCTCCGGTTCGATGATCTCTTCTTCTCCGGTGACGCGAAAGAGGCCGTCGCCTTTGCGCTTCTCGGGTATCTCACCATTCACGGCCAACCCGGCAACTTGCCCGCGGCCACCGGGGCCCGCGGCCCCCGGGTTCTCGGGGTGGTGACCCCCGCATGAAGCCCGGCCGGCTGGTCATGCCCGCGCTGCGATGGCGCCCAGACACGGGTTTCGGCCACGAGGAGCCCGCCATCGAGGCCGCCATCGCCGCGGGCGTCGGCGGTTTCATCATCTTCGGCGGGACCGCGGCCTCGGTGCTCGAGTTGACCAGCCGGCTCCGTCACGTGGCCGGTCGCCCCCTGTTGATCGGGGCTGATCTCGAACGCGGGCCCGGGCAGCAAGTGGCCGGGTTGCCGGAACTGCCCCCGCCGCTGGCGCTGGCGTCGCTCGACGATGGCGAGGCCGCGCGCGCGGCCGGCCGGATCACGGCCGACGGGGCGCGGTCGGTTGGTATCAACTGGGCGTTTGCGCCCGTCTGCGATCTCGACGTCGAGCCCACCAATCCGATCGTGCAGACCCGGTCCTTCGGGGCCGAGCCGATACCCGTCGCCAAGCAGGTCGCCGCGTGGATTTCCGGAGCACGCGCGGCCGGAATCCTCACCGCGGCCAAACATTTTCCGGGTCACGGCCGGACGCGGCACGACTCTCACGACCGGCTCCCGATCGTGGCCGCGGACGCGGAGTTGCTGGAGTGGGAAGACCTGATTCCCTTCCGAGCGGCGGTGTCCGTCGGCGTCGACGCCGTGATGACCGCGCACGTGGCGTATCCGGGGCTCGATCCATCGTTGACACCGGCCACTCGTTCGGCCGCGATTCTCGACCAGCTTCGGGGTTCGGAGCCGATCGGTCTCGGGTTCCGGGGGCTCGTGGTTTCGGACGCGCTGATCATGGAGGGGTTTGCCGGCGGTCTCGGCCCGGTGGCCGGGGCCGTTGCCGCGGTGACGGCCGGGGTGGACGTCTTGCTCTACCCGCCCGATCCGATCGCGGTGGTGGCCGCTTTGGAGGCCGCGGTCGGGGCGGATCCGGCCGTGGCGATTCGAGTCACCGAGGCGCTCGGTCGGCAAGCCGTGGCGCTGGACCGGTTGGGGCGTCATCCCGAGCCACGGCGAGGCGGGCCGGATGGGGGGGCCGCCGAGGCATCTCGAATGGCCGCCAGGCTGGTGGCCCAGGGC
>CADEGB010000234.1 GCA_902826755.1 uncultured Gemmatimonadota bacterium | reverse complement strand
GACCCGCTGCGAGCCCTCCGCGATCTGATCGCCGCCAACCCGCTGCCCGCCCACGCGAGCGAGTCCGCCAAGGGTTGGCTCGCGTGGAGCGATCGGGCCATCGCGTCGGCCGAGCAGCTGGCGAGCCCATCCGACACCCTCCGCCAGCAGGCCGCTCGTTCCGAGGTGGCCGCGGAACTGATCGCCCGCCTCGAGCGGATCGCGGAACGGGCGTACGCGTTCGCGTTGGGGATGGAGTTCGGGTTTCTGCTCGACCCCGATCGGAAGCTGCTGGCCATCGGGTATCAGCAGGCAAGTCACTCACTCGACCCGTCGTCGTACGACCTCCTGGCCTCGGAGGCCCGGCTGGCGAGCTTCGTCGCCATCGCCAAGAACGACTTGCCCGTCGAACACTGGTTCCGACTCGGTCGCACCCTGACCTATGCGGCCGGGTCGCCGGCCATGGTGTCGTGGAGCGGGAGCATGTTCGAGTATCTGATGCCCGCGCTGGTGATGCGGTCGTTTCCGTTCACGCTGCTGGATCAGACGTATCGTGGCGCGGTCCGACGCCAGATCGCCTACGGGGCCGAGCGGGGGGTCCCGTGGGGGATCAGCGAAAGCGCCTACAACGGTCGGGACCGGCACGCCACCTATCAGTATCGGGCCTTCGGCGTCCCCGACCTCGCGCTCAAGCGGGGTCTTGGCCGGGATCTTGTGATCGCTCCGTATGCGGCCGCGCTGGCGGCCATGGTCGATCCCGAACGCGCGCTCCGCAACCTTGGGACCCTCGAGCGGCTTTCGGCGCTCGGCCGGTACGGGTTCTTCGACGCCGTCGACTATACCAGGCCGGCCAAGGGATCCGACTACGCGGTGGTCCGCAACTACATGGCGCACCACATCGGGATGAGCCTGGTGGCGCTCACGAACCTGTTGACCCGCCGGATCTGGCAACGTCGATTCCACACCGACGCACTGGTCCGGGCCGTCGAGCTGTTGCTCCACGAGCGGATTCCCCGCCGGTTGCTGCTGCGCGAGGCTCGGGCCGCGGCGGCCGATGAGGTCCGGACCGATCCGGTGTTCGACGGACCGGCGGTCCGGGAAGTGGACGTGCCTGACACCCCGGAGCCGCTGGTGACCCTGTTGGGTCGGCCGCCGTTCACGCTGATGGTGAGCCACTGCGGCGGTGGGTACAGCCGGTACCACGACCTCGCGATCGCCCGCTGGCGGTCCGATGGAACGAAGGACGACACCGGACAGTTCTGCTACTTGAAGGACGTCCGCACCGGCCGAGTCTGGTCGGCGACCCACCAACCGGTGGCCGCTGCCGCCGATCGCTATCGCGCCACCCTCGCCACCGACCGCGCCACGTTCGATCGCACCGACGGGGAGATCGAGACCCGGACGGAAATCGCCGTGGTACCCGACGACGCGGCCGAAGTGCGGCGGGTGACCGTCACCAACAACGGAACCCGAGCCCGCGACATCGAGCTGACGAGCTACGGCGAACTGGTCCTCGCTCCGCCGGATGCTGACCGCGCCCACCCGGCGTTCGGGAACCTGTTCGTCGAGACCGAGTGGCACGAGTGGTGTACCGCGGTCACCGCCGTGCGTCGCCCTCGCTCGCCATCGGACCCGGTTCTCTGGTGCGTTCATGTGGTCGATACCAGCAAGGATCAGGTGGGCCGGGTGACGTGCGAGACCGACCGGGCCCGGTTTCAGGGCCGGGGCCGGTCGGTGCGCGACCCGGTCGCGCTCGATTCGATTGGCGAGCTTGCGGGCACCACGGGGCCGGTGCTCGATCCGATCTTTGCCCTCAGAACCCGGGTCAGGGTCGACCCGGGCCAGTCGGCCACGGTGGCATTCACCACGCTGATCGCCACGACCCGCGAGCGGGCGTTCGAGCTGGCTGGCCGCTACCACGACCCCCACGCGGCGCAGCGCGCGCTCGATCTCGCCTCGACCTCGAGTCAGGTCGAACTCCGGGAGCTTGGGCTGACGCCGGCCGACGCGACCGTCTTTCAGGAACTGGCCGGCCACTTGCTGTTCGGCCACCCCAACGCCCGGGCACCCGAGGCCGAGCTGCGGCAGAATCGCGGGTCTCAGCCCAGGTTGTGGGCCCACGGGATCTCCGGCGACTGGCCGATCGCGCTCGCAACCATCGGCTCGGTCGAGGGGATTCCGACCCTCCGGCAGATCCTCGCGGCGCATCGATACTGGCGGCGCCGAGGCATGACCGTCGACCTCGTCATCCTCAACGTCCACCCCACGACCTACCAGGCTGACCTCGATGCCGAGATCGCCGCCGCGGTCCACGGTCTGAATGAGGCCGCGTTGCTCGATCGGCCGGGCGGGGTGTTCCTCCGGCGGCGCGATCTGATGACGTCCGCCGATCTGCTGATGGTTCGCGCCACCGCGCGGCTCCTGATCGCCTGCGATGGCCGGTCGCTTGGTCGGATCATCCAGGATCAGAAGCGCCCGAGCGGGGGCGACACTGACGACTCCGCACTGATGCCCTCACGGCCTCGCCGAGACGAGCGGAGCAGCTTGCCGCTTCGGGATCTGCCGTGGCGGTTGCTGCCGGCGTTCCTGGCGCCGGAAAGCGCGCCCGACGATCCGCCGACCGGTTCATCGCCAGCCGGTGGTCCGAGCACCCTCGCGCTGGACAACGGCTTTGGCGGCCTGCTGCCCGACGGCGGCTACGAGATCCGGGTCGACGGCGATCGGGTCCCACCCGCGCCGTGGGTGAACGTGATCGCCAACCCGAATGGCGGCTTCATCGTCAGCGAGCGGGGGGCCGGCTTTACCTGGGCCCAGAACAGTCTCTTCTTCCGGCTGACCCCGTGGCACAATGATCCCGTCGGCGATCCACCCACCGAAGTGATCTACCTTCGCGACGACGTGAGCGGAGAGATCTGGTGCCCGACCCCGGCCCCGGTCCGAATTCCGGGCCTCTACACCGTCCGGCATGCGCCCGGCATGACGACCTTCCAGCACCAACACGGTGACATCACGACCCACCTGAGCCTGGGACTGGCCGGAGACCAGGCGATCAAGTGCGCGGTCCTGCGCCTCACCAACCGCGGCCGGGTCGCGCGCCGCCTGACGTTGACGTCCTACGCCGAGTGGACCCTCGGGATCAATCGAGAACACACCCAGCACCAGGTCGTGACCGAGTTCGATCCGGGTTCGGGTGCCATCCTGGCGCGGAACGCGTTCGATCCTCGCTACCGGGATTGGGTCGCGTTTCACGCGATCAGCGAGGACGTGACCAGTCACACTGGCGACCGCCGCGAGTTCCTCGGTCGAAACGGTAGCTCGGCCGCGCCGGCGGCCCTGACCGTCGTCGCCGCGGTCGAGGCCGGTCTGAGCGGCGCCACGGGCGCCGGGCTCGATCCGTGCGCCGCGCTCCAGTGTGCCATCCGCCTGTTGCCCGGACAGAGTCACGATGTCGTGGTCGTGCTGGGAGCGGTGCCCGATCTGGCGGGTGCCCGCGCCGCGATCGCCGATTGGGCTGATCCCGTGCGAGCCGCCGCGGCCATCGAGGCCGGGGTGGCCGCCTGGGACCACCGACTGTCGCAGATCACGGTTACGACCCCCGAGCCCTCGTTCGACGCGATGCAGAATCGCTGGAGCCTATACCAGACCCTGAGCTGCCGGATGTGGGCGCGATCCGCGCTGTATCAGAGCAGCGGGGCCTACGGCTTTCGCGACCAGCTCCAGGACAGCATGGCATTGGTGTATGCCGAACCGGGCCTGGCCCGGGAGCACATCCTTCGCGCCGCGGCACGCCAGTTTCTCGAGGGCGATGTCCAGCACTGGTGGCACCCTGAAACTGGCCGCGGCGTCCGGACCCGGTTCTCCGACGATCTCGCCTGGCTTCCCTATGTCGTCGATCACTATGTCCGAGTCACCGGCGACCGGACTGTGCTCGACGAACCGGTGCCGTTTCTGCGAATGCGGACCCTCGAGGACGGGGAGCACGAACTCTACGACTTGCCCGACGTGGCGTCGGAGCGGGCCTCGGTCCACGAACACTGCATCCGGGCCCTCCGCCGGGCCGCGACGGCCGGGGTACACGGGCTGCCGCTGATCGGCGGGGGCGACTGGAACGACGGGATGAACCGGGTCGGCGCCGAGGGCCGGGGCGAGAGTGTCTGGTTGGCTTGGTTCCTGATCGCGACGCTCCGGAACTACGCCGTGCAGGCGGAGGCTTGGGGCGATGCCGCTGGCGCCGCCGAGTGCCGCACTCACGCTGATCAGTATCGGACCGCCGTCGAGGCCCACGGTTGGGATGGAGCTTGGTATCGCCGGGCCTACTTCGACGACGGCACCGCGCTCGGCTCGAGCGAGAACGACGAGTGCCGGATCGACTCCATTGCCCAGAGCTGGAGCGTCATCTCCAACGCCGGCGACCCGACTCGCCAGGCGGAGGCAATGGCCGCGCAGGAACGACACCTCGTTCGAAACGACGCCCGTCTGATCCAGCTCCTCGATCCGCCGTTCAATCGGACCGGACACGATCCAGGCTACATCAAGGCCTACGTTCCGGGTGTCCGGGAGAACGGCGCCCAGTATACCCATGCCGCACTCTGGGCCGTTCTGGCCACCGCCCTCCGCCAGGACGGCAACCGCGCCTTCGAACTGTTTCAGATGATCAACCCGCTCACCCATGCGCGAACCCCCGAGGAGGTCGACCAGTACAAGGTCGAACCCTACGTGGTCGCCGCTGACGTCTACACGGCTCGGGGCCGGCTGGGGCGGGGCGGTTGGACCTGGTACACCGGGTCGGCCAGCTGGATGTACCGGATCGGATTGGAGAACATTCTCGGACTCACCAAGCGGGGCGATGCGATCTCATTCGCGCCGGCCGTCCCCGAACACTGGCCGGAGTTCTCCGTCGAGTACCGACATGGACAATCCGTGTACTCGATCGTCGTCCGCCGGCCGGCGCACGTCCGGCCCGATACGGCGGAGGTCTGGCTCGACGGCCAGCGACTTACCGGTTCAATGGTTCCCTTGGTCGATGACGGCCGGCGTCACGCGGTGGTGATCGCGCCACCCGGATAGCCACTTTGACAATCGATCGTGCCGCCGGTTGATTCTTGCGGCCCGGTTGTGGTCCTACCGGCCGTGGCCGCACCCCGAGACACGACGCTCGTCGAGAACCGGCAACCGGAGCGCTCCCGATGCCCCGTATCCTCCCTTTCCTGGCCCTGGTGGCGCTGACCGCCTGCCAGACCTCCCCGACCTCCACGCCGGCGCCGACGGAACGCCCCCCCGCGCTCGATGCCATCCGGGAGGACGAGCTCAAGGCCGATCTCTACGCGTTGGCAGGCGATCACTTCCGCGGCCGGGAAGCCGGCACGCTCGATGAGTTGAAGGCCTCGGCGTGGATTGCCGAGCGGGCTCGCGCGGCCGGCTTGGCGCCGGCCGGCGACGACGGGACCTATTTCCAGTTCTGGCCGATGCGGCGGATCCGGGTCGCGGCCTCGACGTCGGTGCGGGCCGGGACCAGGGACTTCCCGCTCCACCGCGAGGCGGTGATTCTCACCCATACCGCCGCGGTCGTCGACGCCCCGTTGGTCGATGGCGGCGACATCCACTCGGTCGGGCGGGTCGACGTCGACGGCAAGGCCGTGATCATTCAGATCACCAAGCCCGCCGCGAACCTGCCCCCGGACATCTCCGTTCGGCCGGCTCGGTACCTGTTCGCGGCGTCGACGGAGGCGGCATCGGCGCTGGCGAAGTTCAAGCCGGCGGCGATCATCCTCGTGTCCGACGCGGTGGCGGACTCGGCCTGGCAGTTCGTCTCGACCTGGTTCCGGAACGGCAGCTACGGCCTCGAGTTCGGCGAGACGGTGCTCGGCCCGACGACCGCGACGCCGGTGATCTGGGTCAAGCAGGCCGCCCGAGCGGCTCTCGTCCCCGGGCAGCGGTTTCAGGCCAATCTCGCCTTCGATCGGTTCACCTATCCCTCGGTCAACGTCGTGGCCAAGGTGGAAGGCAGCGACCCAGCGCGCCGCGGTCAGTACGTCCTGTACAGTGCCCACCAGGATCACGACGGCGTCAAGGAACCAGTGGCGGGAGACTCGATCTGGAACGGCGCCGACGACAACGGCAGCGTCAGTGTCGGCATCCTGGCCATCGGTCGCGCCCTGGCGCGGCGTCCCGCCCCGCGGTCGGCGCTGTTCGTTTGGCACGGAGCCGAAGAGAAGGGCTTGATCGGGTCGCGCTACTACGCGCAGCATCCGACGGTGCCGAAGGACTCGATCGTGGCGGTGCTCAATGCGGACATGATCGGAGCCAACCATCCCGACACCGCCGCGCTCCTCGGCGTGCAGCCGCCTCATCTCAACTCGCCAGACCTGGTGGCGTTCGGATTCCGGGCCAACGCGATGGTGGCCGGGTTCGTGATCGACACCCTCTGGGATCGGCCGAGTCATGTGGAGGGCTGGTACTTCCGGAGTGATCACGTTCCCTACGCGACGGCGGGCATTCCGTCGCTCTACTTCAGCTCACTGCCGCATCCGATCTATCACACCCAGCTCGACGAGCCGGCCCGGATCAACTATCCCAAGCTGACGCGGATCGCCAAGTGGATGTACGCCACGGGTTGGCTCGTGGCGACCGCGCCCGAGCGAGTCCGGGCGCTCCCGCGGCCCGGATCGCGGTAGAGCGCGGGTGGGTGCCCCGGGCCGGTCGCGGAGGGCGGCAGGGGCGCAGTAGATTGACGCTCTGCCCAAACGAGCCACCACAGGATGTCCGCCCATGACCCGTGCAATGACCATCGGCCTGCTCCTCCTCGGGGTCGCGCTTTTCCTGTCCGCCGTCGACGCTGAGGGCCAGGACCGGGCAGGGCTCGCTTCGATCGACTCGCTGCTCACCACGCCGATCAAGGCGGGAAAGCTGGCCGGTGGGTCGGTTGCCGTCATCAAGGGCAAAGACACCCTGGTCCTCAAGGGCTATGGTTTTGCCGATCTGGAACTCGAGGTGCCGACGCCGCCTCACGCCAGCTACGAGATCGGCTCGGTCACCAAGCAGTTCACCGCGGTGGCGCTGATGCAATTGGTCGAGGCGGGGAAGGTCGACCTCGACGCGGACATCACGACCTACCTGCCGGATTACAACGCACAAGGCAACCGGATTTCGGTCCGGCGCTTGCTCGATCACACCTCGGGCATCAAGGGCGCCACGGAGATCCCGGAGTTCCGCTCCATCTCGCAGGGCGATGTCCCGCGCGACTCTCTCGTCCGGGCCTTTGCCGCCAAGCCGTTCGACTTC
>CADEGB010000233.1 GCA_902826755.1 uncultured Gemmatimonadota bacterium | reverse complement strand
AAGGGGCTCATGTTCGAGCGGCGGCTCATTGGAGGCGAAGCGCCTAGAACGAGAGCCGCCAAATGGCCGGGTTGCCGTCGAGCCCGACCTCGCCGGTCTCCTCGTCCTCGCCCCAGCCGTACACTTCGATCGTGCCCGTCATCATCGTGCCCGCCCGGGTTGCCGAGATCCGGACCAGGTCACGTGGCCCAGCCTGGTCCCCGCCATCCTCGATGAGTCGGGTTATCAGACCGCCATGGACGAACTGACCCGTCAACGTCCCGGCGTCGAGATCCTCGGTGGACTGGGCCCAGCGACTTACCCCGAAGCCGGCGAAAAATGGTCCGACCGAGTAGTTCACGAAGGGGCTCTCGCCGAGCAAGAACTGTTTTTCACCGGGCAGCGGCGTCAGGGAGGGAGGGCAGCAGTTCGAGGAACCCCACGTCGTCGCCGGGAGCACTCGGATCCGGAGGACGGTCCGCCCGCCGGGTTCCTCCTCGAGGGCGATCAGCCCGGATTGCGGAACCGCCAGCACCCGGCCGAGCAGGAACCAGAACTCATCGCCGGTTTCGTCGCCCTCGAACAGCTCGTCCTCGTCCGCTATCGTGGTGATCCGCCAGAAGGGGAGGGCCTCCGCCGGTTGGATCGGGATCGAGTCGCGGGCAATCGGGCGTTTGCTGTCCTTTTCGTGCGCGATGATCAAGAGCTTGCCCTTCTGGCCCTTCGTCAGCTCGCGGGAGTGGGACGAGGTCAGGGACGCCACGCTGTCCCGGCCCGAATCGGTCCGCAGAATCCAGCTCCACGTGGTCCCGGCCGGCAGCGGTTGCGACGGGCTCACAGTGAGGTTGATGGTGGTGTCCTTGGAGAACGTCACCGTGGCAGGGGTCGGGTGGAGCGAGGCCTTGCGGTACGTTACGGTCCGCCAATCGAGCCAGCCGGCCACGAACCCCGCGGGGTCCTCATCCTGGGTCAGGACGATGTGATTGCCGGCCCGGGTCGGTCCGACATCAGAATCGACCGAGTCGGCGCCCCAGTCGATCGACGATCGCACCACTCGCTCCGGCAATCGGGCCATCGTGCCGCCGACGATCTTGCCGACCTGAAAGCCCTGCGGGTTGACCGCCGCGTCCGGCGCACCCGGAATCTTCACGCCGAAATCCGGGCAGGCTGGACACTCCCAGAACTGGGTCAGGTTCTCGGCCAGGAAGACGTTGTTCTCATCGAGCTTGCCCTTTTCCCAGTGCAGTTCGGGCACCGGCCATCCCTCCGCGTCGCCGACGGTGCCGTCGAGGACGCGGGGCCAGTTCGAGGCCACCGCCGGGATATCGAGGAGCGGCCGGGCGTGGACCGGGACGAACGAGCGGATCGTGTAGCTCTCGCCTTCGAGACTCAGGATGGTGCGTGGCTCGAGGCCGCCGGCCCGGGTGACCCGCAGGGTGTACGGGGCATTCGCGTTCTCGGGCACGTAGATCGTGATCTCGTCGCCGACGATCTTGGTGGCGATCGCGATCCGGATATCGGGGTCGGATTCTTCCTCGAAGTCGTCGAGGGTCGCCGCGGGATAGAGCAACAGCGGCACTGGGCGGTCGTCGCCGACGTAGAACATTTGCTTCGTCATGGTCAGGCTGGACCAGTGGAACAGGGCGGGGTCGTCGTCCACCAGGTCCTTCAGCTCCTCGAGGACGGCGGCGGTGGCCGGGCGGACGAGGCTGCTGGCCAGCGCGCTCCAGCGGATCCCGACCTTGTTGCTCTTGGGCTGATCCCGTTGGAGCGGGAAGCGATTGAACAAGGGGGGTGTGCCCCGCATGGTCTTGAAGTACCAGAGCGCCGTGGCCACCATCCCGGAGCCGGGGTCGATCACCCGTTCCGCCGGCGACCCGTCGGAGGCTCCCGGCAGGAACGGGAGCCACGCCACCGCGAGATTGGTGAACTCCCAGTTATCGCGGCCAACCACGAACCCCGAGTCGTAGTCGCGGGTCAGCGCCTCGGGCGGGACTGCGGTGAGGATCAGCAGCAGGGGGTCGTCCGCGGCCGCCGCCGCGGCAAAGAAACCGGTCGGGGCCGGCGCGGCGCCGTCCGGCAACGGGACGATCGAGGCATCGAGGGCCGAGAGCAGAGCGGAAATTCCGGTGGCGTCGGCCCGCTGTTGGGGCAGCACGGTGGATTGGCCCGTCCGCGGGTTGTGGGCCACGAGGAAGGTATTCGCGTTGGGGGGCGTGCTGGTCGGGAACCGCACCGTGGCGGGTCGATCGAGCGGCCCCGCGGTCGAGGTGACGAGGAGGCCCGGCCCGATCGGCGTCATTCCCCGGTTCAGCGAAACCCCCGCGGTCGACGTGATCGCCAGCGAAATCGGGGTGGAAGTCGAGACCGAACCGTTCGTGAGCGTGAGGGCCGCGCCGTCCAACGGGGTTCCTGGGCGGTCGACCTGGCTCGTGCCGCCGCCACGCGCGATGGGCACGGAGGCAATGTCGGCGGTCGGGGTCCGCGCCGAGGCGCGGAGCTTCACCGGCGTCAGTCCGGTCACCGTGGCGAGCAGGACCTGTGGCCCCTCGGCGGGGCCAAGCGTCCAGGCGCCGGGGGTGGCGATGCCGGAGGCGTTGGTGGTGGCCGTGGGTGTCGTGATCGATCCACCACCCGAGTCGATCGCAAAGGTCACGGCGACATTCGGCACGGCGGCCCCACTCGCGCTGCGGACCACGACCGCCGGCGGCGTCGGGACGGCAGCGCCCGGGGCCGCTTCCTGACCATCGCCTGCGCTGATCGCGACGCTGGACGGGGTAACGGCCGGGGGCGGTGGAGGAGGCGAAGGTGTGGTGGATCCGCCACAGGCGGCGACCAAGAGGCCAGCGAGAGGGAAGTACCAACGGGTCATGGCGTTGTTGTCCTTGGTTGCCTGCCTGCTGATCAACGCGCCGAAATCCCGCGGCGGGGCTCAATAGCCCCTGTGACGAAGCCATTCCGGTGGGGGTCAGTTCAGGAGGCACCGGAATCGAGGACTTCATGCACCTAACTGACGTGGCAGGCCGTACCCTGGTGACCCTCGCCTTTGTGGGCACCTCAGGCTGTACCCCGACCGACACCGTCGATTCGCCAGCGCGAGTGGTTTTCGTTTCGGCCGGCGATCGTCAGGCGGGACGTCCCGGCGAGCGACTCCCGGTGCCGTTGGCGGTGACCGTCCGGGATGATCGCGGCGGCCCGGCGGCCGCCGTACCGGTGGCCTGGGTGCTCGCGGTCAACGGCGTGGTGGCACCCCTGGGCCAGGCCACCGAGTCGGACGGGGTTGCTCGAGCGGAGTTCACCCTCGGCGACCTGACCGGAACGGCGTCGGTGGTGGCGGTCGTGGTGGCGGTCGATTCGGTCTACTTCACCTTCTCCGCCCGGCCAGCGGAGGATACCCCGCTGCCGTTCGATCGCTATCTGGATCTAACCTTCGCCACCTTCGACGGATCCGGGGAGACGGTGCATCCCGATCACGCCCGGGTGCCGTGGGCGCTCCCACGTCAGCTCGCCATCACGCCGTACCCGGGTGGCAACGCGGGGTTCGAGCTGCCGTCGGTGTTCTCGGGGCGGACCGCGGATCGTTGGAGCCTGGCCCCCGGCGCCCCGAACCCGGTGGTACCGGCCCCGCCGTTCGGTCATCACTCCGATCCGGATCTGGTCTGGAATCCGGAGCGTCAGGAAGCGTGGCTCTACTACCGGGAGGCCTCGACCGGCAACATCATCTGGCTGACAACCTCGCCTGACGGAATCCGGTGGAGCGCGCCGGTCCGCGTCATCACGGTGCCGAGTCACGAGCTGATCTCCCCGGCGGTGGTGCGGCGGGGCGCGGACGACTGGTGGATGTGGTCGATCAACGGCGGGCCGGTCGGGTGTTCGGCCGCGGCCGTGACGCTCGAGGTCCGTCGCTCCACCGATGGTCTGACTTGGGGGGAGCCGACCGCGTTGGCGTTGGCGCACGACGGGCTGATGCCCTGGCACGTCGACGTGGCCTGGATCGAGAGCCGGCAGGAGTACTGGGCGGTCTACAACGCCAAACGTCCCGGCAGTTGTACCACGCCCGCCGTGTTCCTGGCCCGAAGCCCTGATGGGTTCGCGTGGACCCCGGTCCGGCAGCCGCTGGTGGCCAAGGGTGACGATCCTCGGTTGAGGGATATCGTCTATCGGGCCAGCTTCGAGTACCTCCCGGCCGAGGATCGGCTGGCGCTGTGGGTGTCGGGCGCGCGGTACGAAGCGGGGGTGTGGACCTGGAGCACGGTGCTGATCAATCGCCGGGCGGGTACCGCGCTCGACACCAAGGTGCCGGCGCCGCCGCCGGTCTTCGCCCCGCCGCCCGCGGAGTTGATCGACTGGCCCTGAGGGGGAGAGAGGGGATTGGGGGCTCGAGCATCCGGGTTGCGCCTTCGGCAGAATACGAATACGATTCCCATTCGCTCATGACGGCCGCCGCCAGTCCTCTCCGCCGCCCACCGCGGCAAGCCCGGTCCCGGGCCACCTCCGACGCAATCATCGCGGCGGGTCTCGCGCTGCTCGCGGAGCGGGACTTCGCCACCGTGACGATCGCCGACGTGGTGCAGCGGGCTGGGGTCTCGATCGGCGGCTTCTACGCCCGGTTCCGCGGAAAAGAAGCCCTCCTGCATGCCCTGGCCGAGGAGGTCATCGGCGACTGCGCCGACGCTCTCGAGTCGGCCTTGAGCGCGCGGCGGATGGCGGGCGCCCCGCTCGAGCGGGTGATCCGGGAATACATCCGGGTGATGTTCGCCAAGTTCCGGGAGCACCGGGAGGCCATCGTCCAGATCCGCCGCCACGCGGGTTCCGGAGATGCGCACCAGGCCCGGCTCGTCGCCGACTTCAATCAGCGGGTCCACGGCCGGCTCCGCACCTTGCTGGCCGAACGGAAGCGTGAGATCCGCCACCCCAACCCCGCCCTCGCGGCCAACGTCGGCTTGTTCATGGTCTCGGCCGCGGCCCGCGAGGCGGTGCTGGCCGGGGCCATCCGGGCCTATCCCGTCACGATCGGCGACGCGGGTCTGGTCGACGAACTGACCCGAGCCTATCTCGCCTATCTCACCGCGCCGCCGGCCAAGTCCCGTGGCAACCGTTAGGCGGCCCCGCCGGACGGTCGCGGGCCTCGTCGTCGCCCTGTTGGCCGCGGCATCCGCCGAGCCGGCGGGCGCGCAGGATCCGGGGCTCGATGCCGCGCTCGACTCCCTGGTGGCAGCGGCCGGCGCGGCCCACCGGGTTCCGGGGGCGGTCATTGCCGTCGTCCGGGGCGACCGGATCCTGACCCTTCGGGGGTTCGGCGCCGCCAACCTGGAGACGGGGGCCGCCGCGGACCCCGAGCGGTCGATCTATCGGCTCGCGTCGGTGGCCAAGCTCTTCGTGGCCACCGTGGTGCTCCAACAGGCGGAACGGGGCCGGCTCCGTCTCGAGCAACCCGTGTCCGAGCTGGCGCCCGACGTCCCGATCGATCGCCGGTTTGCGGAGCCCGTCACCCTCCGCCACCTGCTGACCCACACCGGCGGATTCGACGACCGGTTGATCGGCTACGCCGCACCCACCCGCGACGCGATGCGGCCGCTCGGCGAATACCTGGCGCATCGGATGCCCGCCCGGGGATGGGCTCCGGGCACGGTGGTTGGCTACTCGAATCACGGCATGGCGCTGGCGGCGTATGCCGCCGAGCGGGCAGCCGGAGAACCGTTTTCGCGGTTGGCGGCGCGGGATCTCTTCGAGCCGCTCGGGATGACCCGGACCTACTTCATCGAACCGCCGACCGATTCGCTGCGGGCTTACCAGGTGCCCGGGTACCGCTGCGGCTCGGGCGACTGCGAGCGGGCTCCGGTGGTCTGGTCGCACGCGTATCCGGTAGGTCTCGCCTTTTCCACCGCCGCGGACATGGCGCGGTTCCTCCAGGCCCAACTGGCCGCGGCCCGATTGGGCACCGGCCTGGCCGAGGCCCAGCGACGCCAGTTCACTCATCATCCCGCCCTGCCGGGGATCGGCTTCGGCTACTTCGAACAGGAGTATCGGGGGGTCCGGATGTGGACCCACGCCGGTGGCGTGCCCGGTACCGCCACCGTGCTTGCGCTGGCACCGGCGGCCGATCTCGGCGTCTTCATCGCCACGAACGCTGGTGAGTCGGGGTTCGTGAAGCTGGTGCTGAACGGGGTCCTCGACCGGCTGTTGCCCGCTCCGGCGCCGGCGCGTCCGACCGGGCGCGGCTCCGTGGCCGAATACGCCGGGTCCTATCGATTGACCCGGTACTCGCATTTCACCGTCGAACGGTTTCCCGCGGTGTTTGCATTCACCATCCGGGCGGTGGCGCGAGGTGAGACCCTTTCGGTGCGCCTGGGGTCCGAGGAACGGCGGTTCGTTCGGGTCGATTCCCTCCTGCTGCGGGAGACGACGACGGGTGCACCCCTGGCGCTCCGACGCGGGGCGGACGGGACGATCAGTCATCTCTTCGCCGGGTTGCCGAGCGGCGGGGCCGAACTGCCGGGCGCGTTCGAGCGGGTACCCTGGTACGAGGCGCCCTACTTCCTGAACGAGTATGTCTCGGCTCTGCTGGGCGTTCCGCTGCTGGTTCTCGCGGCCTGGGGTCTGCTGGCGGGCGTTCGTTCTTGGTGGCGCCGTCGCCGCGGAACGAAGACGATCGCTGGTCCCGGGCACCGGACCCGGATCGCGGCCGTGCTGGTGGTGGTCCTCGCGGCCGCGGCGTTCACCGCGTTCGGCTTCGGGTTCGTGGCCGCGGCCACCCGCGATCTCGGCCGGGGTCAGGGGATCGCGTTCGGGCCAGGCTGGCGGGATCTCTTCCTGCTCCGGCTCGCCTGGCCGGTTGCGCTGGCGGCGGTGCCGATCGCCTGGTGGTCGGTGACCGCGTGGCGCCGGCAGTGGTGGGGCGTGGCGGATCGGATCGGCTATTCCATTTTGGCGGCGGGTGCCCTCGGCCAAGCTCATTTCCTGATCTGGTGGGGGTACGTGCCGGGGAGGTGGTAGGTCGCCCAGTCGGTCCGGCCAAACCCGAGCCTCGGGTGGAACTCGGGTGGAAAGGTCCCGGCGCTGGGTAGCGTTCTTTTGGCCCCGGGGATAGCGTTGGATCGTCGATTCCCGGTTTTCCGCCTCCAAAGGAGTGCTTTCGATGCTCCCCGCTCGATGGGTCGCCTCCCGCACGTCGCTGACCGTCCTGGTTTCGATAATCGTCGCCGGCGTTCCGGCCTTGCTGTCCGCGCAGACCCCCGCCAACCCGGTCGCCACCTATTTCGCGACTCAGGTCGACCGGGCAGACAT
>CADEGB010000232.1 GCA_902826755.1 uncultured Gemmatimonadota bacterium | reverse complement strand
TGCGTGACGCCGTTTCGGCGGTCCAGTAGGGCACCACCGCACCGTAGGCATCTTCGATGGTGAAGGAGACGATCGGCCCCCGCCCAACCGTGGTGACCGGCCCATGGATCCGGATCGCGGACCGGCCGTCCGGGTGCCGGATCCCCGCGAGGCCCGCCAGCAGGCGGCGGGTCAGTTCCTCCAAATGACGGGCGAGCCGGGGCCGGTCGGCCGCGGCCGCCAGATCGAGCGCGCCCGGCACCGCGCCCGCGAGCAGAAACGCCGGCGTCCCGTCCTCGAATCGCTCGACACCCTGCCGCAGCTGGTGGCGGCCCGGACCGGTCGCAACCCAATCCACCGTGCCCCCCGCGAACCACGGCCGCTCGAGCCGGGCCAACGCATCCCACCGAGCCACGAGGGCCCCGACGCCCGCCGGATACCCGGTGATCTTGTAGACGGACAGCACCACGTAGTCCGGATGAACCGCGCCGAGATCGAGTCCCGAGGTCGCCACGTAGGACGCGGCGTCGAGCAGCACCTCGAGACCCTGGTCGTGGGCGGCCGCGATCAACTCCAGCGGGTGGCGAACGCCGGAAAAATTCGACTGCGCCGGGAACGCAAAGAGACCGGGACCCGCCGCGGCCCGGAGCGTGTCAGCCGCTCCAGTCAGCCGCAACTCGCCGTCGAGCCCGACCAGCAGGACTCGCGCCTCGTCCCGCCGGGCGAATTCGCCGATTCCGTTCACCGAATTGTGATTGTCCCGCGACAGGACGAGCGTCGTGCCGCGTCTCCATGGATAGCTCTCGCCGACCAGCCGGCAGGCCGCGCTCGCGTTGGGGGTCAGCACCACGCCGTACTCGGCGGGATCGGCCTTGAGGAAGTCAAGGATCGCGCGCCGGGCGGCCTCGACGTCGCGCGTGGCCGCTTGGGACGCCCGATGTTCCGAATGCGGATTGCCGAGCACGGTACCGTCGAGCCGGACCGGCTCATCGAGGATCAGCGATGCCGGATGCAAGGCGGCGCCGGCGTAGTCGAGATAGGTAAGACCGGCGCGCTCGATCCGGCCAAGCTCCCGGGCCCGCCAGCCGGCGAACCAGGCGTCGTCCGCGGCGGCCCGCTCGGTGGTCAGCACGAGTTCCGCCGGGACCGGACCGCCCCGGGACGCGTCTCGTTTGGCGCCCGGGGGGTCCGACTCGGAAAGCCCCCGAACCATCGGGACAACTCAGCCGCTCGCCGGTAGGCCGCCATGGCGGCGGAATCGGCGCCAATGACGGGATGGGGAAACCGGACCTCGTCTTCCCACGCAGCCAACCCGTCGCGGAGGACGTACACCCCGGTGATGCCGCGCGTCCGCAACAAGACCCAGGCCTGCGCCGCATGGGTCCCGCCGTCGCTGTACAAGACGATCGTATCGCCGGGAGCGACGGACAACCCGGGCACCTGTTCGAGCGGCACCGACTCGCTCCCGGGAATCTGGTAGCCCGAGTCGGCGCCGCGCTCCCGCACGTCGATGACCCGAAGGCCCGATCGCGCCGCCTTGATCCACTCGGCCAGATCGAGGGGATCGACATGGTCCCGCTCCGCGGCAATGTCAGCGGCAATACTCGTGAGGCTACCACCGCTTGGTTGCGCGCCGTCGCGCGTGGCGATGGCTAACGCGCCGAGCGCGAGCGCCACCACGGCCAGGCGAGAGGGTGCCCACGAAACGACTCGCCCCTCGAAACGGCCGGCGAGGCCGAGCACCAAAACCCCGCCGATCGCAATCGCTCCGACGACGACGCCCGCCGGCCAGCCCAGATCGCCGGGAAGGGTTGCACTGGTCCGCGGGGTGTTCTCCGCGGCGGCACCGAGGTCCGGCCAGGCGAGCATCACCACGAGGGTTCCGAGGAAGAGCCCGCCGATGGTGATCAGGCCGTCGCGATGACCGGCCCCGGCCGCCACGCACGCGGTCCCGGGACACAGTGACGCGATCGCGAAGCCGGCCCCGAACAGGACCGCGCCGATCGCCTGGGGAATCAGGTCGGTTTCCGGCATCGCCACGAGGGAGAGGTCGAGCCAGCCTAACCGAGTGGCCCAGAACACCCCCAGCATGGCCGTGATGATGGCTGCGAACATCACCTTGATGACGGTGAAGTCGCGGCCCCGGAGTTGGTCGGCAATGGTCCGGGCTGAGCCGAGGCCGGCCCGTTCGAGGGCCACGCCGAACCCGATCCCGACCGGCAGCGCCGCCACCGCGGCCAGGTCCGGAAACCAGGGCGCCATCATCCGGACACCAAGCCGCCGGCCCGCCGCCGAAGCGCGGCGACCAGGAACGCCGTGCCAAACGCCACGGGGATGAAGAGCCAGGCTCCCGTCGACAATAGCGCACCGCCGGTGAGCCCGAGCCCGCTGGTACACCCGCGGGCGAGCCGGGCGCCGGCGCCCATCAGCATGCCGCCTCCGACCGCCGCGAGAACGCGGCTCCGGCGCGACTCCGTGCCGGCCGCCTCGATGCCCGGCCGGATCCGGTTCGCGAGCCGCGCCGAAAACCAAGCGCCCAACGCGACGCCGATCAGTTCGATTACCAGCCACTCGCCGAACAGGCCCCCGACACCGGCCGGAACCCGCTGGCTCACATAGGCATTGCCCGAAGCCGTTGCGGGTGCCACGGCGTCAACCGCCGCGGCCGCCGTCGCCGCGAACGCGCCGGACGCTCCCAAGCCGCGCCCGGCGAGCATGATCACGCCGAACAACACCAAGCCCAGGCCCACGCCGGCCCGAATCGGGTCGGCGTAGCCTCGGTCTCTGGCGGTAGTCACGGCTTGGCTCCCTCGGTCGGGAGCTTCCGCTTGCCCCAATCGTCCATTGAGCCGTCATAGAGCTTGACCGGATGGCCAAGGACCGTCGCGGCGAAGAGCACCATCGTGGCCTGCTGGCCGAAATGGCAGTACGCGACGACGGTATCGCCAGGCTCGACGCCGGCGGCGCGGAACCGCCGCTCGAGTTCGGCTTTGGGCAGCAGCTTCTGATCGTCGCCGGCCAGCGAATTGAACGGCAGGTTGGCCGCGCCCGGGATGTGACCGGCCTTCATCGTCCCATGTGAGGGGCCTTCGAAGAACATCGGCTCGCGGGCATCGATCAACCGTACCCGGCCGCCGCCCTTGGACAGTCCCTGCACGAACGCGTGATCGACGATCAGGCTCGGATCGGCCGCCTTGGTTATCCGGCCCGGCTTGACCTCGGGCACCTGCGCAGTGACGGGGAATCCGGCGTCGGTCCAGCCGGCGAGGCCGCCGTCCAGCCAGCTCACGCGATTGCCCAAGCCGGCGTAGCGCAGGGTGAACATGACCCGCGTCGAGGGTGAGAAGTATTCCTGAGCCTGGACCACGACGATCCGCGAGTCGTCCGAGATCCCCAACTGTTCGAGCCGGGTGCGGAGGTCGGCGGGCTCAGGCATCTCGAGGACCAAGTGCTCCCCCTGGGCGCCGCGGGTACCGTCGACGGCGCTCAACTCGACGAACCGGGCCCCGGCAATGTGGGCCTCCGCATAACGAGGCCGCTCGCCGACGTGGAGGATGACGAGGTCAGGGTCTTTCAAATGCCCATTGAGCCAGGCGGGGGTCACCAGCAGATCGGTGCCCTTGATTTGCGCCGCCGATTGGTCCGCGGCGGCGAGGCCCATCATGACAACAAACGGGATCGAGAGAAGTAGCGGGCGCATCGGAGTCCTTGGGTGCGGGTGACGCGGGGAATAATGGCCCGGCCGGGGCTACGCGTGGTGGCGGCCCGGTGCCGGAATCGTGAAGGAGTTGTGCAGACCGCGGCGGGAGCTCAAGCGAGGAACCGGTACCCGGTTTTGTAGACGGTGACGATATGCCGCGGATTGGCGGGATCGTCCTCGAGCTTTCGCCGGAGCTCGGCCACGTGCGAGTCCACGGTCCGGGACAACACCAGGACTTGGTAACCCCAAACCTCCCGGAGCAGCTGGGCCCGAGGAGCCACCGCCCCGTCCCGGCGAATCAGGGCCAACAGGAGCGCCAAGGCCTTGGGCGAGAGTGAGACCGGCGCGCCGGCGCGGGTGACGGAGTGGGCCGTCGGATCCACCACCACCGACCCGAATGTGATCCGCTCCGAGACTGCGGCCGCGTGCGTGGCCGCCGACCGCCGCAGCAACGCATGGACCCGTTCGAGCAGCTCGACCAACCCAAACGGCTTGGTGACGTATTGGTCGGCGTCGAGCCGGAACCCCCGGATCTTGTCGGTCTCTTCGCCCCGCGCCGACAGAATGATGACCGGGAGCCGCTGATACTCGGCCCGAATGCCGCGGAGGACCTCGAAGCCGTCGAGGCCCGGCAGCATCAGATCGAGAATCACCAGATCCGGCCGCCACGACCGAACCAACGGCACCACGTCACGCCCGTCGCCCGCCGTGCGCACGTCGAAGCCTTCGACGGTGAGATTGCGGGCCAGCATGTCGGCCAAGTCGGGCTGGTCCTCGACGACTAGGATCCTCGCGGTCACCCGAACGCTCCGGGCCACTCGATCCGGAACACGCCGCCGTCCCGGTCCGGGACCACTTCCACGGTACCGCCGTGCAGCGTGACAATCTCCCGGACGATGGTGAGGCCGATGCCGCTCCCCCCAACGGCCCGCTCGGCGGCCACGGAGCCGCGCTCGAACGGCTCCCAAATCCGCTCCCGGTCTTTGGCCGGCACGCCGGGTCCCTCGTCGCGGACGGTGATCCGGGCTCCGCCGCCGGCGCGGGCCTCGACTTCGACCCGCACCGTCTGGCCCTCGGGCCCGTACTTGGCCGCGTTGTCGAGCAAGTTGAGGAGCACTTGGCGAATCGCGCCGGACCGCTGAGGCACCACGGGGTGGCCGGTGCCGCTCACCTCGATCGCAACCCGCCGTGACCCGACCAACGGCCGGAACTCATCGACCACCGATCGCGCTTCCGCGGTCACATCGACGGAGGTGAGGGCCGCGCCCGCATCAGCACCCGCGCCGCGAGAAAACCGGAGGACGCCTTCCACGAGGTGTTGGAGCCGGGTGACTTCACGGTCGACCACCGCCAGCGATGCCGACCGGCGCTCCGGATCGGGCTCGCGGCCTAACCGCAGCGTGTCAACCGCCAGCCGGATCTGCGCGATCGGCGTCCGAAGCTCGTGGGACACGTTGGCCACGAACGCGCTCCTGGCCCGCGCGAACCCGGCTTCCCGCCGGAGCTGGGTCACCGCCACGACCGTGAGGCCGGCGGCCAGCGTCAGGAGGGCCAGCAGCAGCGGCAACCGCGACCGCGGCAGCCCGCCGATGACGAGCCGCTTGACCAGCTCCGGGCGAATCTGCACCCGAATCGTCATCGCGCCGTAGACCTTGGGCAGGGGGCTGGTCGCGTCGAGCTGCCACTGGTCGGGAGGGGTCGACGCGAACAACGGCTCGCCCGACGCGCCCGAGACTTGGACCGAGAGAATCTCGCGGTTGGCCCGACGGCCGAACGCATCGGGGAGCAGGCCTTCGTTGTCGAGCACCGCCCCCAACAGCGAATCGAGCGCGGTGCGATGGAACTCGGCGGCATAGACCAGGGTGTCGCCCCAGGACGTCGGCATCAGGGTGGTGACGTAGACCCGCAACTTCGCGGGTGAGCGCGCCACGATGTATTCATAGCCCCAGGGCGACCGGGAGCCACGCGCCATCGCGGTGAGGGTATCGATCAGCCACCGCTGCTCGGCCGGCTCGATTTCCGGGTCATTCCGGCGGGACGGGTCGAGCACGTGGCCCGACCCGTGGCGTCCGGCTTCGACGAGCGGGTCGGCAAGCCAGCCGTCGGTCGACGCCGGCGCCTGGTTCCCGCCGGCCATCAAAGTATCGGTGCCAAGCGTGAAGCCGAGGAAGGAAACCGGCATCGGCGCCATGATGGTCCGGTGGCAGGCGCAGGTGACATCGTAGGGGAGGTAGTGACCGAGTTCGCGGGCATCGGGAATCCGCGAACTGGTATGTTCGGAGGAGCCGTGATTGACCGCGCCGAGGACTTCCCAGGCGGCCAAGCGGAGCGCTTCAGTCAGGTGCTGGTGATAGCTCCAAGCGGCAAACCGGGCGTAGCCGGACGACGCGGCGTCGGAAATCGCCCGGTTCGAGCGAATGCTCCGCTGGGCTTCGATCGTGGCCAGCCCGATGCAGCCAAGCCCGGCAAGCAGAAGCACCAAAGGCCACCCCAGCCGGGGCGTTTTCGAGGTCCTCAGCATCGCCCGCAAGGTGGAGCCGGCCCAGGCCGGGCGCCAGACCCGAGTTGTGGCTGACTTGTGAGGGCTCCGGGGAGGCCGTACGAGCCGCCTCGACCTGGGAGTTGACCACCAAGGCTCGCCTCGGCCGGCTTCCCGCGGCCGCCGATGTGGCCGCCGACGTGCGCGCGGCCATCCTGGGCCAGGGGTTCGTTCCCCTCGACATCACCACGGCCCACGCGCAGCAAGCCGGTTGGCTTCCGGAGCAGCACCAGGATCCGTGGGATGGAGTGAATCGGATCTGGTAGGGTCCTCGCGGCCCAAGCCCGCTAGGGCCGCCACGACAACTGGAACAACGCTTTCCCCCCCGGCCCGAATGCCAGGGGCAACTGCGCCAACGTCGCCACATTGATGATCACCGGCCTCGGCCAGATATCCCCCGGCGCCAACGCCAGGAGATACTTGCCATCCGGCGACCACGAGAACCCGGGATTGACCCACGACCGCTCGAGCAGCACCCGGTTCCCGGTCCCGTCCGGGCGAATGACCCGGATGGCCGCGTCCGGGTCCATGAAGGCGATGAGACTCCCATCCGGACTCCACGCCGCCCACGCCCCCTGAACCCCGAGGCGGACCGACTGCTTGGCAGCCACGTCCAGGACCCGCAGCTCACCGCTGAACCAATCGGAAGTCTGGTAGACCAGGCGGGTGCCGTCCGGGTTCGGTGACCCGCCACCCTGGAAGCCGGCAAACGCGCTCGTGTCCTCGACCGCGGCCAGGCCGCTGCCGTCGGGGCGGACGCGCCAGAGGGCGGTGCCAAACCCCCAGGAGCCGCGGGAGAAGTAGATCCACTGGCCATCTCGGGTTGGTTGCGGGCCGAGGGACGGATAGATGGGGCCGCCCGGCGCGATCCGCTGCGCGGCACCCGCGGCGTCGACCAGGTCGATCGCGGCGTCGGCCCGGACGGCAATCCGGCCGTCGGGAAGCCAGGCGGGCCACGGGCCCATCATCGGTGGTCCGGACAACCAGTTGCCCAGCAACGGGGCGCGGACCTGGGAGTTGGCCCCGTCGCTCCGGAAGGTGACGAGTTGGCCGGTAC
>CADEGB010000231.1 GCA_902826755.1 uncultured Gemmatimonadota bacterium | reverse complement strand
GTTCGTCCGACACCAGTGGCCGGTGGTCGGTGGGGACGACAAGAACAAGCGGCGGGATCGGCAGGAGGAGTTCGTCGGCTACCTCCAGCAGTGCCTGGAGCTGGCCAAATTATGAGCGCACCGCGAGGGACCCATGGCTGACCCCCACAAGGTGAAGCCCGGCGAGCACCTGTTCCGGATTGCCCGGGACAACGGGTTTCGGAGCATTCGGCCGTTGACGGAGGATCCCGCCAACGCGGCGCTGCTCCGCCAACGGGTCAATCCGGCGACCCTGCTGGTCGGCGACGAGGTGGTCATTCCGACCTTCGAGCCGAAGCAGGCCGAGGGTGCCGTCGGCCGCTTCAATCTCTTTACCCTGGCCGGGAGCGGTCTCTTCCTGAACCTCAGGCTCCAGACCACCGAGCGCCGTCCGCTCGCCAACCGGGCGTTTCGACTGGTCATGGCCGAGGTCGCCCCCGCCGGGCCGAAGGCGGCGGCGCCGGAAGTCGGGGTCACCACCGGGAAGGGCGAGGTCTCCGCCGAGATTTCGATCTTCGACATCGAAGGCGAGCTGGTCGTTCGCGCGTCGGATGACGCCGCCTCGGCGCCCGTCGAGACGATCAAGCTCCTGGTGGGCCTGCTCGATCCGCCCAACACCATCCGCGGCCAGCAAGTCCGGCTCAACAACATGGGGTACTTCGCCGGGTTCTCCGAGCAGGATCTGGTCCAGCTCCGGTGGGCCATCGAGGAGTTCCAGGCGGATCATGGGCTCAAGGCCACCGGGCGGACCGACGATCCGGTGACGTTCAATCGGATTGCCCACGAGCACGGCGATCTACTCCCCAACGAGAAGGTGCCGTAGCCCTCATGGCGAGCACCATCTTCATTCCTGATCTCGTCGAGGAGACCCCCAACGGGATCTTCGCCAGCGGGCCCATCAAGGCGAGCCTGCCGGTGTTGGTGGCGCCCACCGGCGAGAACCGGAAGGCGGCCCACAACACCATCCGGCAGGAGCTGGTGGTGGTGGCGTGCGCCAACCTCAAGGAGTACAACTTCCGGTTCGATTCGTCGGTGGTCCGGGCCACGGCGCGGGAGGGCTTCTTCCGCCTGGGCCAACTGATCAACCGGCATCGCGGAGCGCCGCTTTCCCTGTTCGGTCACGCCGACCCGGTCGGTGACCTCGGCTACAACCAGTCCCTCAGCGAACGGCGGGCCCGGGCCATCTTTGCGGTGCTGGTGCGAGACCCGAAGATCTGGGAGCAGCTGTTCACCAACCAGGAGAAGGCCACCGGCGACGATTGGGGCCCGACCGCCTTTGACGAGATGGTCGCCGGCCTCGGCGTGCCGGCTGGGACGTCCACCAAGGGGCTCGCCAAGGAGACCGCCGACGGGATCCGCCAGGTCCTCGGCCTTCCGGCGGGCGCGTCGGTGAACAACGCCGCGGTGCGGCTGGCCCTGTTCGAGCGCTACATGGACTTCCTTCGCGACGGGCTCGACGGCGCGGTGAAGTTTCCCATTCTCTCGGCCACCGACGATTTCCTCGGCCGGGGCAAACAGCGCGCCACGCTCCAGGGGTGCAGCAAGTTCAATCCCCAACTGCTGCTCAAGAAGTCGGATCAGGATCGGTTCGACAAAGACAAGGGCAAGGCGCTCAAGGAAGAACGCGACGGCAAGAACGAGCCCAACCGACGGGTCGTCATCTATCTGTTCAAGCCCGGCACCGTGGTGGACCCCGAGGTGTGGCCCTGCCCGACCGCGCAGCAGGGGACTTCGCGATGCGTGGCGCGGTTGTGGTCCGATGCCAAGGACCGCCGGGAGAAGCTGTTCGTCGAGCATCCCCGCCGCTTCGGGCGGGCGGTCCGACCGGAGGCGCGGGTGCTCGACCCGCCCAACCCCGAGTTGGCCCAGCGGCTCGGCCTGGAAGAAACCACCTTCGGATGCCGGTTCTACCACGGCCTGGCCCTGCACTCGCCCTGCGAGCGGGACCTCAAGATGTGGGGGCTCCGGATCCAGGTCGACGCGCCGACCCCGCTTTCGCCGAGCGGCACCAACACCTCCAGCCGAAAAGTCCCCCTGGCCAATCGGCGCTTCGTGGCGGTCCTCGGCACCGCGCCGGACGCGCCCACGGTTCGGGGCCGGACCACCGCCGGGGGCATCATCGGGCTGCCGTTCTTCGACCCGAACGTCCTGATCACGTTGAAGATCGACGCCTTCGCGGCGCTGGTGCCGCCGCCGCCGGCGGATCCCAACAAACCGACCAGTGACTCGGATCGCTTCGACGACGAGGACCAGTTCGTCGAACTGCGCCTCGAGGGGAGCAAGCTCCGGCCGATTCGGGTGCGGGACGAGCGCTCCCTCGGCTTCGATCCGGATTTCGACGGCGACCCGCCGCCCATCAGCGAAGAAGACGGACGGATCGGCGTCCTCCAGCGTCTCTACAACCTCGGCTACGGCAAGGACGACACCGGCGGCGACCGGTTCGGCAACTGGAGCGACGCCGAGCGGCGTGAGGCCGTCAGGCAGTTTCAACGGGATCACGCCATCACGGACGACGGGGTGGTCAATCCCGCCACCCGGGACAAGCTGATCGAGGTGCACGGCTCGTGAGCACCGAACACTTTCCCCACGCCTCGAAGCCGCCGGACCCGTCGCTCCGCGCGTTTCACCGAATCAACGCGCCCCACTATGACGTGGCGGTGGATTCGAATGCCAATCGCCGCGGATCGAAGCGACCGCCGTCGGGTCTGGCCAAGGAGTCGGGGGCCCGGGGCCCCGAGGCGTTCAAGGACAGCGGGTTCCTGGAGCACTTCGCCAAGCTGGCGGCCAAGCTGCTCAAGGCGGGGTTACTGGCGGTGCCGATTCTCGGTGGCGTACTGGCGGCGGTCGACGAAGCCCTGAAAAAGCTGACCGGGACGAGTCCTATCGAGGAGCTGTTCTCCGCGCTCGGACGACTGGCCAGCTCCAGTGTCGAGGGGGCCTTGTTCGCCAAGATCCTCCGGTCGATTCCCGCCTGGGTTCCGGTGGGCCGGCGGGGGTATCAGTCCGAGTTCCGCTACGAGGAGGACGGAACCCCGCGCACGACGACCAAGGAAGAGGAGCGGGAGGTCGAAGGGTTCCTCACCGCGAGCTACATGATTCAGAACGACGTGGTCTTTTCCCAATGGTCCAAGTACCGCCGTTGGGCGTTCCACGTCCTCCCGACGCCCGGTTATCGCTATCTGGTCGGCGCCGGCAACATTCCCGATCCCAACGAGGAGGAGTTCCTCAAAAAGGACTCGTTCTCGAACGACCGGGCCTTTCAGGAGGTGCTTCGGATCTACGGCCAGCAGCGCCCCGGTGGTGATCCCGACCAAGGGGCGCTCGAATGTCTGATGGACCTCGGCGCGATCGGGAAGGCACCCGGTGACAACGGCTTCCACGGGGTTCACTACGCCAGCGTGTGGCCCTACTGGCCGATGCCCGGGGACTACTTCTGGGCGGCGGGCCGGTGGAGCTACGATTGCGCCCGGGCGGTGGCCCGGGGCAAGACCGAGTTGTATCCGACCCAGCTCAACCCGATCAAGGCGTTCGCCACGGCCCGGGTCGAGGGCGTCAAGTTTCCGGAAAACGTCTCCACCGTTCCTGCTGTCCGGTTCTTCTTCCTGGCGACGTCGGAGGGCGGCTTCCGGGACTATCACACCGTCCCGGGTCGAAAGGGCCCCGCCAGTCAGCCGCACATCACCCTCCGCGATCGCGACTACGAGTTCATCGTCGATCTGCCACCCCACGCTTTGGGCCGCAGTCCCTTTCCGGTTGGCGCGACGATCGACTTCGCGTTGAACACCCTCGTGCTTCGGCCCCGCCTCCTGATGCAGGTGCGGAAGGCGCCGTTTGCGGTCGGGAACGTCAGCCCCAAGTTCGTCGATGGCCTGACGATGGTCGACATCGAGCCACGGATCGAGATTCTCCGGCCGCCAAAACCCACCGACCGCCCCAAGCAGGTCAAGATCACGGTTCCGCTGAGCAAGCTGCCGGCCGCCGACCCGCAGGCCAAGGAACTGGTGGCGTTCGAGGTGTCCTTCGGCTGGCACGATCCGGGCGGCGACGAGGTCAAGGACATGGTAAGGGTCAAGGCGTCGGTGCACTTCCCGAAGGTGTACAGCCAGTCCGGACCGGTCCGGCTCGTCACCGGGATCAACGGCCGCTGGAACCTGCTGGCGCAGCGGATCGATCGCGATGACAGCGAGCCACCGCGGGCGCCACCGCCGACCGACCCGCGCGTCATCCACGAAGTAGTGATGTTCCTGCCCAAGGACGCCCCGGTGTCGGTGGTGGGTGGCGGCATCTGGTTCCATGGGTACGGCGAGTTCATCGAGGGCGAGACCCAGTCCACTCGCCTGTTGTCGGTCGGGGGGTTGTTGATCAACGTCGACGACGAGACCAAGAAGCGGCTCAAGGCCCTGCTCGATGACGCCCGCAAGCTGGTCAACGATCTCAAGGACGTCGGGCAGGACGTGAAGGAACCGAAAGAGAAGCTCCGCCGGGAGCTGAAGAAGCGGATCGAAGAGGAGAAGGCCAAGGGCACCGACCCCAGGGTGCTGGCCGAGCTGGAGCGGCAACTCAACGGTCTGGTGGACGGCCTGCCCGACACGCCGGACGGGATCAAGGCCGCGCTCGGGGAACTCGACAAGCGACTGGCCGGGCTGCTCGACGTCTTCGATGGCATCGAGGAATTCCTCAAGATCACCGATGACTTCATCGGGGAACGATTCGTCCCGGTCTGGCACGAGGACATCGACAACGAGCAGAAGACGGGGGTCGAGGAGAGCAAGCGGGTATCGGCCATTGCCCGGACCATGTTCCTGCGGCCGACCCCGGTCATCAACCGCCACGACGAGCCCATGGGGTGGGTCGAATTCATCGACGAGACCCGCGGGAATCTCGGGCGTGAGCCGATCGGGAACTTCATCGTGCCCGACCCGTCCCGACTGGCCACGGCTGGCAGGCTCCTCGAGCTGGTCCGGACCCAGGGCAGCAATCCGATTCGGGTCCGAATGGTGGCTCCCCCGTTCACGGCGGCCGGGAGTGGCAGCAACCTGGCTCGCCGGATCAATCCGCCCCAGAAGCGCTCCGATTACGAGTTCGAACTGGTTCTCGAAGTTCACGGGTTTCCGTTCCCGCCGGGCAATTAGATTGCGGGCGTCGAGTCGGCTTCGGAACTTCCAGTGAGGGGAATCAGGAGGGGACCATGCCGGAGGCCATTCGCGAAATCAAAGACGAGAACGGCGAGGTGATCGCCCGGGTCTGGGAGGAGAATCCAGGCACCGTGCTGCAGTGTCTCAAGTGTCAACTGGCCGACGGCCCCCGGGAGTTGCTCGAGTATCCCGCCGCCTGGCGGAAACTGTCAGACCGAAAGCTGTTCGCCCTTTGCCGGACCGGGGACAAGCGGTAGGCGTTTCGGACGACGGCCGGATCGTCTCTTCCGCCGTCGATCGACCCCGATCGAAAGCCCGCGCCCAGGGTCGACTGGAAGGGACGCGCTGACCCTATGGACAAGCCGTGAGTTTTCCTTCAGGTTGAGGTGTCGCCGGTTGTCCCGTGGCAAACAATGGAAGGTGTCCGTGATGGTGATGCGCGCTGGTGGCAGATCGGTCAGTTGGCGGCGGCTCGCGGTTCTGGCGGTCATCGTGGCCGCGCCGGCCTGCAAGAGCGATCCCGTCACACCGCCGCCGCCACCGCCCCCTCCTCCAACCGGCGCCTTGTCGGTAACGGCCACCAATCTCCCCGGTGGCGGGGCCTCGGCCGAGATCACCCCGCCCAGCGGAGCGGCCCAGGTGGTGCAGCTCCCGTACTCCCAGGCAAATCTTCCCACCGGCAACTACACGATCCGCGGTCGGGAAGTCGAGCAACCACCGACCACCTACAAACCGACCCAAGCGGCCGTCACCGCCACCGTCCAGGCCGGTCAGACCGCTTCCGCCACGGTGGCCTACCAGCCGATCGGCCCCCGACTCACCGCCGCCGCGTCGGGAACCCCCGGCGGCCGAGCCCCGCCGTGGTCCTATCGTCGTGACGGCCAAACCGGCTTCGGGACGTTGCTGGGTCCCTCGACGGTGCTCGATGACCTGACGCCGGGTACCTACCTGATCCGCGCGGGCGCGATGCTCGAGGGTAGTACGGTGTTTCTCCCCTCGGTCGCTTCCTTCACCGCCCAGGTCGCCGCCGGCGTCAACCAGCGGATCAACGTTGCCTGGAGTGGCAGTGGAACGATCACGGACCTCGGCCTGGGTACCCCGGTGGCCGGATTGACCCTCACCACTGGCCAGAGTCGGGTCTTCCGGATCACGGTGCCCAGCGGGGCCACCGAGCTCCGGGTGATCCTCGGAGGCGGCACCGGCAACACCGACCTGTACCTTCGGCCGGATTCGTTGCCCGGGTTCCCGAACGGCGTGACCTGCGCCGCCGAAAACCCCGGCAACGCCGAGGAGTGCGTCGTCCCGAACCCGAAGGCCGGCCCCTGGTACGCCTATCTGACCGCGGTGCAGGCCGTCGGGGGCCTCTCGATCAACGCGACGACGCCGCTGCCGAGTACCCAGTATCGGCTTTCGATCCTGGCGGGTGCGGGGTCGGTCGGCGGCGTGGTGACCTCGAGCCCGAGCGGGATCAATTGCACGATCAGCGCGGCCGGCCAGCCGGCGCCCACTGGCTGCGCCGCGGACTTCGCCGCCAACACCGTGGTGCGGCTGACGCCGTCGGGCGCCAATTCGCTCAAGAGTTGGGACAGCGCCTGCACCAACGTGCCGCCGACCAGTCCGTGTGACGTGACGATGGTGGCCGATCAGGCCGTCGTCGCCACGTTCGAACTACCAAAGCCCCAGATCCAGATCGTCAGCTCGCTCAAGCGATCGGCCGTGGGCGCGATCGATCCGACGACGTCCTTCGTGATCCCGATCGCCAACGCCGGCGGCGGCGACCTCCGGATCAAGCCGCTGGCGCCTCCGCAACTGAACCGGGGCACCGGATGGCTGGCGGCCTCGGTGCAGTATGTCGGTCCCGCGGGCTCGACCCTGGTGCTCGACGTGGCGCCCGACAAGCTGCGGCCCCTGGGCCGAGCCGATTTCACGGCGCGCCTCGTCCTGGAGGCGGAAGGCAACGCCCAGCAAGTCACCGTGGACTTTTCGATTCGACCGCTGGTGAACACCACGCCCGTGTTGGCCAACCGGGTGGTCTACTTCCACTACGAACCCCAGAACCCGCTGCCCGAGTTGCGAACGCTGTTGCCGTTCCTCGGCCGAAATGGCCAGCCGCTTCCGGCCAGCCAGGTTCAGT
>CADEGB010000230.1 GCA_902826755.1 uncultured Gemmatimonadota bacterium | reverse complement strand
CGCGTCGCGCGCATCCCGAACCCGGATCGGGATGAAGTTGGCATCGGAGCCGTCGGCCTCGAACCTCAGCGCGGCAAGCCGCCCGACCACCGACTCGCGCATGGCCCGGGTGGTGGCGACCAGCCCCTCGAGCCAGGCCTGGTCGTGACGCACCGCCGCGGTGGCCGCCCGCTCCGCCACGGCGTTGACCTTGTACGGCCCCCGCGCCTTTTCTACTTCGGCCATCAGGTTGGCCGCCCCGATTCCGTAGCCCAGACGGAGCCCGGCCAGACCCCAGGCCTTCGAGAACGTCCGGGTGACCACCACGTTGCCCCGCGCCACCGCCTCCCGGGCCCAACTCGAGCCGGTGTACTCGGTGTACGCCTCGTCGAGAATGACGACGCCGGAGGCGCGGTCGAGGAGCCGCTCGATGGCCGGGCGGCTCGCGGCCCGGCCGCTCGGGTTGTTGGGCGTGGCCACGTAGATGAGGGGCGCCCCGGTGGCCAGGAGGCCGTCGACGTCGGGATCGCCATCCGGGAGCGTGGCGACCGGCACCGGCCGGAGCGAGTTGGCGGCCGCGAAGTGCGGCGTCATCACGAACGTGGGCGAGGTGTACGCAAGCGCCGCGCCGGGCTGGCCGAGGGCCCGCATGGCGGAGTCGAGGACATCGTTGGACCCGCACCCCCCGACCACCTGATCCGGCGCGACGCCGATCCAGCCGCCTAACGCTTGCCGGAGGTCTTCGGTGACGAGGGTCGGATAGCGGGCCGGGTCGGCGGCCGCCCATTGCGCCAGCGACGCCACCGCCGACGGCGCCGAGCCGAACAGGTTGGTATTGTCGGAGAGGTCGATCTCCACCGCGCGGGCCTCGGTCCGATAGACCGAGAGCGCCTGGTACCCCGGGCGCGGTTCGACGATCCGGCTCATGAGGCCTCCCACAGGCGGGCCGCCATGGCGTGGCCGGGCAACCCCTCGGCCACCGCCAGGGCGGCGGTGTCGCTGGCCAACCGGGCCGCGGCCGCGGGGCTGACGCGCTGGTAACTGGTCCACCGGACGAAGTCGCCCGGACCGAGACCGGAGTAGCTCCGGGCCAGTCCGGCGGTGGGGAGGACATGGTTGGCGCCGGTCAGATAATCGCCGAACGCCACCGAACTGCTGGAACCGACGAACACCGCGCCGGCCACCGAAAACCGGTCGGCCCACTCTTCCGCTCCATCGAACGCCAGGAGAAGGTGTTCGGGAGCAAACGCGTTCGAAAACGTGGCGGCCTCGTCGAGCGAGGCCACGGTCAGGATGGCGCCGAGGCTTCGCAGCGCCTCGGCCACGATGGCGCGGCGATCGGCTCGATCGGCGGCTGCCATGACGGCGCCTTCGATCCGCTCGGCGGCCGCCGCGTCGCCCACCAGGAGCACCACCACCGCGGCACGAGGATCGTGTTCCGCCTGCGCGAGCAACTCCGTCACGATGACCTCGGACCGGGTGGTGCCGTCCGCCACGATCAGCACCTCGCTGGGACCCGCGGGGCCGTCGATCCCGACCCGGTCGGAGACCTGCAGCTTGGCCTCCATGACGTAGGCGTTGCCCGGGCCCACGATCCGGTCGACCCGGGGAACCTGTTCCGTGCCGTACGCCAGGGCCGCGATGGCTTGAGCGCCGCCGATGGCAAAGACCCGGTCGGCGCCCCCCAACTCGGCGGCCGCCAGGATCGCATCAGCTGGCGATCCATCGGCCGCCGGCGGCGAACAGACGATGATCTCGCCGACGCCAGCCACTCGGGCCGGCACCACGCCCATCAGCACGGACGATGGATAGACCGCCCGACCGCCGGGGGCGTAGACCCCAACCCGGGCCAGGGGAAACGGCCGTCGTTCGAGGACGATGCCCGGCTCGGTTTCCACCGAGGCCCCGACCGGGACCCAGGCGCGGTGGGCGGTTTCGATGTTGCGGGCCGCCCGAGCCAGGGCGGATCGCACCGGCACCGGGAGCCGGTCGAGAGCGGCACGCCAACGACTGCGGGGAATCTCGAACCGGTCGAGCGACACGCCGTCGAACCGGCCGGTCAGCTCAGCGACGGCGGCGTCGCCGCGCTCGGCCACGGCGGCAAGGGTGCCGGCCACGGCGGTCCGAACCTCGCCCGTGCCGGGGAGGGCGCGATCGAGGAGCGCCCGCCGATCGGCGGCCGAGAGGCCCGCGGCCGGTCCGCGGAAACGGAGCGATCCCGCCGTCATGGCATCAGCCTCTCGATCCGGGTGACCAGGATCCCCTCGGCGCCGAGCGACTTGAGATCGGCAATGGTCCGGTCGATGGCGCCGGCCGCCACCACGGCGTGGACGGCGACGTGGCGGCCTTCGTTCATGATGTCGATGACGGTGGGGCCGTTGATCCCGGGCACCACGTCCTTGATCCGCGCCAGCGCCTCCCGGGGGACGTTGGCCATCACGTAGCGCTGACCCCGGGCCCGCACCACCGACTCGAGCCGGATGGCCAGCCGGTCGAGAATGGTCCGGGTTTCGGCGCCGCAACGCGGATTGGTGACCAACCGGGCGCTCGAATCGAGGATGGTGCCGAGCTCGCGGAGGCCGTTCATCTTGAGCGTCGAGCCGGTGGAGACGATGTCGACGATCACGTCGGCGATCCCGAGGTGCGGGGCAATTTCGGTGGCGCCGGAGACGGGAACCACCTCGACGGCGCACCCGATCCGCTCGAAGAACCGACGGGCCACCCTGGGGAACACCGTCGCCACCCGGCTGCCCGGCTCGATGTCGGTCAGGGCATCGATTCCGCTGTCGTCCCGGGCGGCCACCACGATCCGGCATCGGCCGAAGCCGAGATCGAGTCGGTCAGTCAACTCCCGTTCCGACTCCGACACCAGGTCCCAGCCGGTAACCCCCGCGTCGGCGGCCCCATCGGCCACGAATTCGGGGATGTCCTGCGACCGGACGAAGATGGCCTGAAAGTCATCTCCCAACTTGGCCATCAGCGCCCGGTCGCTCTGGACCCGGATGCCGAGGCCGGCGTCCTCCAGCAGCGCCCGGGTGTCATCGGCCAGGCGGCCCTTGTTCGGCAACGCGATCTTGACCATGTCCAACTCCTCGAAACGAAAGCGGCCCGTTCTGGTGAGAACGGGCCGCGGTGACCGACGATGCGCTGCCTGCTAGAGGCCACTACTCATGCGCTGACGCCCACCCCGACCCGGAAGCCGTGATGATGGTGCGCATGGTGGTGCCGCCGCGAGATCAGCATGAAACGGAACGTAGCGCGCGGGCACGGCACGGTCAAGACGCCCCCGTGGTCGCGGCGGGGGGCTCCTGGGGTTCGGCACCGAGCGCGACCTGGGTGACGGCCTCGGTGGTGACCATCGTTCCGCCATGGGCGGCAATGACCCGACCGGCCAGGACGACCTCGGGCCCGAGCATCGAGGTTGCCCCGTGATCCAGGGTCAGCGTCACGCCGCCCCGCGGGCCCCGGTCGATCGCGATCCTGATCGGCTGGGCCGGATCGGCGTGACGGGCCACGTGTCGGAACAGCAGTTCGAGTGCCTCGAGGAGCCGGTCCCGATCGCCCAGGATCCGGGGCAAGCCGGGGGCCAGGTCCCACTCGAGCGCCACGCCACGACGGGTCGCTTCGGCGTCGATCTGGGGCCGGAGGCTGCGAACCACGTCAGCCACGCTGACTGATTCGCGCCGGAGGGACAGCGCGCCTCGATCGAGCGAGGCGATGGCTTCGAGCCGTTTCAGCTCGACGCTGGCCAGGTCGGCGGCCTGGCGCGCGGCGGCGATCATCTCCGCCTGGTTTTCGTTGAGCGGGCCGAACGGGCTGTCGAGCAGGATATGGAGCGGCAACCGAACTTGGTCGAGCTGACGGTCAACCGCCGAGGCGCACTCGGCCAGCAGCGCGGCGTACTCCTGAACCCGCTCGGACGCCTCTCGATCGCGCCGCTCGATCCGTTCCTCGACTCCGGCCGCCTGTTGGGTCAGGCGGTCCAACTCCGTCATGACCGTGTCGATCTCGTCCGGGGCTGCTCCACTCCGAGGCTGGGCCACCTCGCGAACCGTGGCCAGCACCGATCGGGGACCGCCCTCGGTGGGGAGCGCCGCGGCCAACCGCTCGATCCGCTGGGCAATGAACCGGGTGTTGCGCCAGGAAACGACCAGCGACCCGACGGCCGTGGCGGCTGCAAAACCCACGAACCACTCGGGCGCGGTCCGGTGGTACTCCCCCCAGTAGGCCAGCGCCGCCACCAGAAGGACGCCAAAGACCGCCGGGACGACCGCGATGAAGAGCCGATGGGAGACCTTCACCCTGCCTCCTCCGCCCGATCGGCCGCCACCACCAGCACATCGATCCCCGCGTCGTTGGCGGCGAGTTGGCCGCTCACGGAACCGCGCCGCAGCCGATGCCACCAGGAACGGGTCGACTGGCCCACGAGGATGAGGGTGACCCCCTTCTCACGCGCGAATCGGAGCAAGGCGCCGGGGACGTCCTCGCTCTCGAGCTTGACCACCTCGGCCCCAAGGGCCTGGGCCCGCTGAATGTTGTCGACCAGCCGGCGCTGGGTGTCGGCGGCAATCCGAGCGGCACTTTCCGCCGCCGTCTGGACGTAAACGCAATACCAGTCCTGATTGAGCCGACCGGCGATCCGGCTGGCTTTCCGGAGGAGCGTGGCCGTGAGTTCCGCGTGGCTCGACATCGCCACCAGGAGCCGGTCCACGGTTCGGCGATCGGGCGGACGAGCCTCTCGGGTGGCGATCTCCTCCCGGGCTCGATCGACCGAACTGGCAACCTCCCGCAGGGCCAACTCCCGCAGGGTCGTCAGGTTCTCGGGGGTGAAGAAGCTCGTGAGCGCGGCCTGGATCTTATCCGTCGGGTAGATCCGGCCTTCGGCAAGGCGCTGCCGGAGGTCCTCGGCGGAAATGTCGAGATTGACGACTTGGTCGGCGACCCCGACGATCCAGTCCGGAACGGTCTCACGAACCGTGACGCCGAGGGTCCGCTGAATGACGTCGTTGAGCGACTCGAGGTGCTGCACGTTGACCGCCGACACCACGCTGATGCCCTCGTCGATCAGGGCCATCACGTCCTGCCACCGCTTGGCGCGTGCGCTCCCGGGCACGTTGGTGTGCGCCAGTTCGTCGACGATGGCCACCTGGGGACGGCGGACCACGACCGCGTCGACATCCATCTCCTCGAGGGTCACGCCGCGGTACTCGATCCGCCGCCGGGGCACGACTTCGAGGTCACCGACCTGGGCCGCGGTTTCGACCCGCCCGTGGGTTTCGACGAATCCGACCACCACGTCGACGCCACGGGCCCGGAGGGCGTGGGCCTCCGTCAGCATCCGGTAGGTCTTCCCCGTCCCGGCCGCCGAACCGATGTACAGCTTCAGCTTGCCGCGCTCCCTGGTGCGGACCAGGTCGGCAAAGGCGCCCTCGCCCGCGGGTCCGAGGACGGTCACTGGCCGACCGGCGGTCTGGGCGTCTGGCGGAACGTTAGGCCGGGCACGGCGGGTCTCCGGGGGGTCCCGTGCGTCAGCGGCGCCGGAGGACGAAGGCCCCGGTGAAGCTGACGGCGGCCCGTTGCATCGCGGTCCACCGACCCGTCACCGAGTCGCCGGCCAGGGCGCCTCGGAGCTGGATCGGCCGGGAGGCGCCAGGGCCGATCACGAGGAGGACCGAATCGGCGCGAACGCTGGCAACCACCTCGGGGAGCTCCTTCCCGCCAAACCCCGGCGAGAGCGCACCGAGCGCGAGGTCGTGCACCCCGACATTGAGAGGGACTCCGTCGAAGTCGGGAACGGTGACCCCCGCCCGGTTGACGAGCAATGCCATCGTCCCGCGCATTTCGTCCGGACGATCGGGCCCCGGCACTGGATCGACGGTCAGGAGCACGGTCCACTCACCCTCGAGCACGGAGGCGGCCACTGAATCGACCGGCGGGGGCTGCCGACACCCGACCATCGCCCCCAGAACGCCGGCGACCACGAGCCGACGGAGACCTCTGGATGCCACACCCATAGCGACCCTCCCTAGAACGTGACCCCGAGCGAGGTCACCAGAACCGCGTTGCCCCGAGCGAAACCACCGACCCCGTCCCGATCCGGGAAGATCCGAGCCGAGCCCCTCAACCCGCGGAACTCGGTCCGCCAGAGGACCCGCTCGGCGGTGACCACGTCGAGGCCGATCGAGCCACCCCAGGCCCGGAACCCGGTCGCGAGGCCGGTGGCGATGATCACCTGATCGGGGTCCGCATACCGCTCGAGCCGAGCCGACACGCCCACCCGTGGAGTGGCCTGCACTCGACCGATCAGCGACCCCCCGTACCAGGTCGAACTGCTTTCGCCATCGGCTCCCTCCTGGATCCCCACATCGACGGTGGCGATCACCAGGGACTTCGCCGATGGGACGACGCGGGCGCTGGCCCCCTGGAACCAGCGGGTTCGGCCCCCCGCGCCGGTCGGGATCTCGTTACCGATCAGATTGTACGCCGACAGGGTGACGGACGGCGCCGCCGCGTAGTCGAGGCGAAGCCCGACCGACTTCGCGGCATTGTTCTCACTGATGATCTGCCACCCGTTCACCACGTTGAGCTGCGCGGTAATCGTGCTGGACGGCGTCCAGGTCACCTTCGCCCCGGCCTGGTAATAGGGAGAATAGTCGGCGATCAATGACCGGGTGTAGGTCGGATTGTCCCGCGATACCCAACTCTCCGCCCCGATGTGCGACAGATAGACCCCACCATCGACCCAGACGGTGCGACCGAGCCGAACGCCGACGATCGCCTCCTGGAGGTGGCGCGACAGGGAGGCGCCGCTGATGGCGCCAACCGCCGGCTCCGCGGCATAGTTCGACTGGACCGCGGTGCCGGCCTGGAGCGCCAGCCGGGCCCGGATCCCGTTGCCGTCGAGCCGCGCCTCGAGGTGAGCGAGATTGACGTTGAACTCGTTGTGCCGCGCCGGCTGGGTCGTATAGGCGCGGTCGAATGTCGGAGGCTTCCCGAAGTCGTAGGCAAAGTAGGCGTCGAGGAACCCGCCGAACGCAATCTTCGGCGCGGTTGCATCCTGGGCCGCCAGCGACAGGCCGCTGAGCGAGAGCATCAATACCAGCATCGCGATTCGCATGTCACTCAGTCCTTACTAACCGTGCGCCCAAACGCGCTGTCGAGGGCAATGTTGAGCAGCAGCACATTGACACGGGGCTCGCCGAAGAAGCCGGACTGACGGCCCTCGGTGTACCGTGCGAGGACCTCCTGCACCCGCTCGGCACCGACCCCCCGCGCCGCGGCGACCCGGGCTACCTGCAACGACGCGTTGGCTGGCGAGATGTGGGGATCG
>CADEGB010000229.1 GCA_902826755.1 uncultured Gemmatimonadota bacterium | reverse complement strand
GAGCAGAAGCTCAAGTTCGCGTCCGACAAGGTCGAGGATTTCTTCGGTCGGCTCCTCGAGGGACGGGCCCAAATGCTGGTGATGCCGCCGGAACTCGGCGACCATCTCCGCGCCCTGGCCGGTGGCAAGGTCAACCAGGCCGGCGTGTCGCGCGCGGTCGAATTGGCCACCGCCACGTTCAAGCGGGATTCCGCCGCCGCCGCCGGGCAGGCCCCTCCGGGGGCGGTCCAGCAGGCTCCGGGCGGCCCGCCGATCGCCGAACCGAAACACGATTCGACCGGGACGAACCACTAGCCCAAGGGTAGTCGATGCAGGCTCGCGCGGGATTGCTGTTCGGGATGGCGGTGGTGGCCCTCACGGGTCCCACCGCCGTTGCGCAGGAGCAGGACTCCACCAATACCATCGACCGGATCGTCGCGGTCGTCGGGACCCGGGCCATTCTCGCCTCCCAGGTCACCGAGCGGTTCTATACCGAACTCGCCAATCGCGAGCCGCCCAAGGACCCCAAGGTCGTCCGGCAGCTCCAGCAGGGCATCCTCAAGTCGATCGTCAACGAGGAGCTCGTGGTCCAGGAGGCGCAGCGCGACACGATGATCAAGGTGTCCGACCAGGAGGTCACTGAGTCGGTCGATGAACTGTACCGGAACATCCGGACCCGGCTGTCGGAAGAACAGTTCCGGCAACAGCTGACCGCCACCGGGTTCCAAACCCTGGAGGAATGGCGGAGCTTCCAGGCCGATCAGCAGCGTCGCCGGTTCCTGTACGACCGCTACTGGCAGATGCTGAGTGGTCGCCAGAAGATGAAGGACATTCCCCCGACCGACGGGGAGGTCCGGGAATACTTCGAACAGAACAAGGCCTCGTTTCCGCCGCGATCCGAGGCGGTGTCCTTCAAGCAGATCGTCATCACGCCGTCGGCCTCCGATTCGGCCAAGCGGGTGGCGTTGACGTTGATCGACTCGATCCTGGTCGAACTGCGGAAGGGCGGTGATTTCGGAACCGCGGCCCGGCGGTTTTCGATGGACCCCGCCACCAGGGAACAGGGCGGGTCGCTCAACTGGATTCGGCGTGGACAGGGATACGACCCGAAGTTCGAGGCGGCGGCGTTCCTGCTCCGGCCTGGACAGATCTCCGACCCGGTCGAGACCTCGTTCGGGTACCACCTCATTCAGGTCGAACGGGCTCAGCCGGCCGAGGTCCAGGTCCGGCACATCCTGATCATGCCCGTGGTCGACTCGATCCGGGCGGACAGCACCCGGCTTCTGGCGGAGGCCGTCTACCGAGCCGTCAAGGACGGCGCGTCGTTCGACAGCCTCCAGCGCCTCCATCACGACAAAATGGAAGAGCGGGAGGCCGAGCAGTTCCCGGTCGATCGGCTCGTCCAGTCGGCGCCGTCCTACGGCGAAGCGATCCGGGACGTCAAGGAGGGCGAACTGGTCCCGTTGTTTCGGCTCGAGTCGCCCGATCCGAACCGCTCCAAATGGGCCATCGTCCAACTCACCAAGCGGATTCCCGCCGGCGACGTCCGCTTCGAGGACGTCCGGGATCAGATCCGGGCCCGGCTCGCGGGGATTCTCGGGCGGGAGAAACACCTGACTCGCCTCCGCGAAGCGAACTTCGTGGAGGTTCGCCCGATTTGACGCCCCGGCGGCCCCGCCTCGCGGTGACCCTCGGGGATCCGCGCGGGATCGGGCCCGAAATCGTAACGGCGGCGTTGTCCCGGCCGCTGGACGCAGACCTCACCATCATCGGCGCGGACGACCAGATCCCGGTTCTTCCCGGGGTCGTGGCCGCGCCGATCGGAACCTGGAAACAGGGCGCCGGCGCGCGCCCCGATGACCGTCCTCGGGTGGCCCGGGCCGGCAAGCTGGCGGGCCATGCCGTGGAGCGGGCCGTGGCCCTGGCGCTGGCCGGGGAGGTCGACGCGATCGTCACGGCGCCGGTCGAGAAGCATGCCCTCCATGTGGCGGGCTTCCGGTATCCCGGTCACACCGAGTGGCTGGCGCACCTCGCCGGTGACGTCGACGTCGCGATGATGCTCGCCGCGGAGCGCCTCCGGGTGGTCCTGGTCACCACCCACGTGGCCTTCCGCGACGTGCCGGCGCTCCTGACGGTCGATCGGGTGGTCCGGACGGGTCGGGTCACCAGTCGGGGCCTCCGGGAGTGGTTCGGGATCGAGGCGCCGCGCCTGGCCGTCTGCGCGGTCAACCCCCACGCCGGCGAGCAGGGTCTCTTCGGCGACGAGGAAGACCGGGTCCTGGCGCCTGCCGCCGCGGCGCTCGGCGCGGCCGGGCCGATTCCGGCCGACACGGTGTTCGTCCGGGCCATGCGAGGGGAGTTCGACGCCGTGTTGGCGCCGTATCACGACGTGGGGATGACCGCCATCAAGGTCGCCGCGTTCGGCAAGGGCGTGAACGTGACGTTGGGGCTGCCGTTTCCGCGAACGTCCCCGGATCATGGCACGGCGTTCGACATCGCGGGGCAGGGCGTTGCCGATGCCGGCAGCATGCGCGAGTCGCTCGAACTCGCCGCCCGGCTGGCCAGCCACCTGGCCCGCTGAGCGTCAGGCGGTGGTCCGGGACCGCCGTTCGGCCAGGCGGACCGTTTTGACTCGCCGCCCTTCCATCGCCACGATTTCGAAGACCATCCCCGCGGTCGTCACCCGATCGCCAGGGAGGGGGAGGCGGCCGAGCTGGCCGAAGAGGAGACCTCCAAGGGTGGTATAGTCGGCGTCGTCCAACTCGCCGTCGTACTCGGTGTTGAACTGGCCGATCGGCATGGCGCCGTCGAGAATCGGGGCGCCCTCCGCGGGCTGGGGCCGTTCGATCGCGTCGTGTTCGTCGAAGATCGGGCCGACGATCTCCTCGAGCAGATCCTCCATCGTCACCAGACCAGCCGTCCCACCGTATTCGTCGATGACGATCGCCATGTGGACTTTCAGGCGCTTCATGTCGGCCAGGACGTCCTCGACCTCACGAGTGCCCGGCACGAGGTGCGGGGGCCGGCTGATCGACCGGACGGGATCGCCGGGGGAGGTGCGGAGGACCCTGAGGATGTCCTTGGCGTGAACGATGCCGACGATCTCGTCGAGGGAGTCGAGGTGGACCGGGTAACGGGACCGCGCGGCCGAGGCCACGATGTCGGCGGCCTGTTCGACGGTGAGCCCTGCCTCGAGCGCGACGATGTCGGTCCGAGGCGTCATGACATCCTGGGCCGTCTTTTCGGTGAACTCGAACACGCCTTCCAACAGCCGGGCGTCCTGCTTGCCCAACTGGCCTCCTTCCTGACTTTGCTCGACCAGCATCCGGATCTCCTCCGGGCTGTGGACCCGCTCGTGTTCGGTGGGGGCCCGGATCTTGAAAAGCCGGAGGAGGGCGGTCGCGGTACCGTTGAGGACCTTGATCGGCAGGGCCATGACCCAGGCGAACCCGATCAGCGGCCCGGCGGTCCACCGGGAGACGTCCTCGGGGTAGAGCAGGGCCACCGCCTTCGGCATCAGCTCACCGAGGACGATATGGAGCACCGAGATGATGGCAAACGCGATGGCGACGGCGATCGAATGGGCCGCCACCGGTTGCACGGCGGCGGGGAGAAAGCCCATCCCGCCCTCGATCAAATGAGCCAAGGCGGGCTCGCCGGCCCAGCCGAGTCCCAGCGACGACAACGTGATGCCGAGCTGGGTGGCGGAGATGTAGCGGTCGAGTGATTGAATGGCCCGGCGGGCCAAGGTAGCTTTGCGGTCGCCGGCCCGGATCATCTCTTCCAGCCGGGTTTTCCGGGCCCCGACCAGCGCGAATTCGGCGGCCACGAAGAAGGCGTTGGCGATGACCAGCGCCACGATGCCCAGCAGGCCGCCGATGACCGACGTCGATTCCGGGGGCTCCATACCCGAGAAGGTAAGTACCCCGTCCCCTTCCGGGCGAGAGGTCATTTCCCGGAAGCTCCTGATCGTCCTGGCCCTGACCACCGTGTTCATGGTGATCGAGGCGGTGGCCGGCTGGGTCAGTGGCGCCCTGGCCTTGCTGGCCGACGCGGGCCACATGCTGATCGATGTCGCGGCCCTGGCCCTGTCAGCCTTCACGGCCTGGCTGGCCCGGCGACCGGCCACCCCGTCCAAGACTTACGGCTACCTCCGGCTCGAGATCCTGGCGGCGGTGGTCAACGGGGCCGCCCTGATTGGCATTGCCGTGGCGGTCATCGTCGAAGCCATCGATCGCCTTGGCAGTCCTCAGCCGATCCGGGTCGACATCTTCCTGGCCGCGGCCAGCGCCGGGCTCCTGATCAACTTGTTCAGTCTCCGGATTCTCCACGACGTCCGGCACAGCGGCCTCAACGTCCGGGGAGCTTACCTGCACGTCCTGGGTGACGCACTTGGCTCCGTCGGGGCGCTGATCGCGGCCCTGGTGGTCCAGTTCACCGGGTGGACCCTGGCCGACCCGATCGTCTCGATCGTGCTGTCGCTCCTGATTCTCGGCGGAGCCTGGCAGTTGCTACGGGAGAGTACCGACGTGCTGCTGGAGGCGGCCCCGCCCCACGTCCCGATGGAGGAGGTCCGGCGGCGGCTCCTGGCCGTGGAGGGCGTCCGCGACGTCCATGACCTTCACGTCTGGACGGTCACCAGCGGGGTGGTGGCCATGAGCGGGCATGTCGTGGTGCCGGACCTGACCCGCCACCCGGAAGCGCTGGAGCGGATGCTTCACGATCTGGAGCACCTCGGGATCCAGCATTCGACCCTCCAGCTCGAGATCGTCGACCATTGCCAAGGCCTCGACTGCCTCCGTCGGGAACCGGCGGCGGCCGGGCACGCCCACGGTCACCACCACGGCCACGGGCACTAGGAGGCCTCCCCGGTCCCGGCGGAGGCCGACCGGGTAAGCGGGGGCCTCTCCCCCGCCTTGCGCCCTCCCCGGGCGCCGCCTATATATGCCCCGCCGAAGGGGGCCCAAAGCTGTGCAGATTCGTAACATCGCTATTATCGCGCACGTCGATCACGGGAAGACCACGCTGGTGGACCAGATGCTCCGCCAAGCGGGCGTCTTCCGCGACAACCAGCACGTCGAAGAGCGCGTGATGGACTCCAACCCGCTCGAAAAGGAGCGGGGAATCACCATCCTTGCCAAGAATACGTCCGTCCGCTGGGGCGACACCAAAATCAACATCGTTGACACACCGGGCCACGCCGACTTCGGCGGGGAGGTGGAGCGAATCCTTCGGATGGTGGATGGCGTCCTGATTCTGGTCGACGCCGCCGAAGGGCCCATGCCGCAGACCCGGTTCGTGACCCGAAAGGCCCTGGGGTTGGGGCTCAAGCCGATCGTGGCGATCAACAAGGTCGACCGGCCGGATGCCGAGCCGTACCGGGTGCACGACGAAGTCCTCGGCCTGTTCATCGATCTCGAGGCGTCTCACGAGCAGCTCGAGGCCCCGTTTCTGTACACCTCGAGCCGGCACGGCACCGCCACGACGGAACTCGACCAGCCCGGGACCACCCTGACCCCGCTGTTCGACGCGATCGTGACCCACGTCCCGGCGCCGACCGGCGATCCGACCGGCCCATTTCAGATGCTGATCTCGACCCTCGACTATTCGCCGTTCCTGGGTCGGCTCGGCATCGGCCGGATCGAGCGTGGCCGCCTCAAGGTTGGCGACCCCGTGGCGCTCCTGCCCCTGGGCGAACCGGGGCTGGTGGACGCGGAGATCATCGAGCGGAGCCGGATTACGAAGCTGTACGCGTTCGAGGGCCTGGCCCGGGTGGAGGTTCCCGAGGCGTCCGCGGGCGACATCGTGGTCGTCAGTGGGTTCGAGGGGATCGAAATCGGCAAGACCCTGACCGATGTGGACCGGCCCGAGCGGCTCGAGGGGATTGCCGTCGAGGAACCGACGATTTCGGTCGACTTCTCGCTCAACAACTCGCCGTTCTCGGGGCGGGAAGGGAAATACGTCACCAGCCGGCAGGTCCGGGACCGTCTCTTCAAGGAACTGGAGCGGAACGTGGCGCTCCGGGTCGAGGAGACCGACTCGCCGGAAACCCTGGCGGTGAGCGGGCGGGGTGAGTTGCATCTCGGGATCCTGATGGAGACGATGCGGCGGGAGGGGTATGAGTTCCAGGTCTCCCGGCCCCGGGTCATCACCAAGGAAGGGCCGGACGGGATCCGGCTCGAGCCGTACGAGGAGTTGATGGTGGATGTGCCCGAGAATTACATGGGGGCCGTCATGGAGAAGCTGGGCCCCCGGCGGGCCGAGTTGACCGAAATGCGGAACCCTGGCAAGGGCATGGTCCGGATCGTCTTCAAGATCCCGTCGCGCGGCCTCTTCGGGTACCGGTCGGAGTTCTTGACGGATACGCGGGGGAATGGAACCTTGCATCATCGGTTCCTGGAGTACGGACCGTGGGCGGGGCCGTTGGCGGGCCGGAAGCGAGGCGTCCTGGTGGCCGACCGAGAGGGATCGGCGGTGGGGTTTGCGCTCGGCAACCTCCAGGAGCGGGCCCAGCTGTTCGTGCCACCCGGGGTGGACGTGTACGAGGGGATGATCGTGGGGGAGAATTCGCGGCCCGAGGACATGGACGTCAACGTGGCCAAGGAGAAGAAGCTGACCAACATGCGGACCACGGCCTCGGACGAGAACATCATCCTGGAGCCGCCCCGCGAGATCACGCTCGAATACGCCCTCGAGTACATCGAGGATGACGAGCTGATCGAGGTCACCCCGGAGACGATTCGGCTCCGGAAGCGGGTGTTGTCCCAGACGGAACGGCGGAAGGCGGCTCGGGCGGCGGCCCGGGCGGTTGGCGTGTAGGATCGTCGGTACCCATTCACCTACCCTAGGAAGGCGGGAGTCCCCATGTCGGCCCTGGTGGCGTCGTTTGCGGAAGTCGAGATGCGTCGTCGGTTCGATGAAGACGAAGACGAGCTCGACGGCGACGGCTTCAACTTCGACGATGACGACGACGAGTTCGAGGACGACGAAGAGTTCGAAGACGACGAAGAATCCCTCGACGAGGACGAAGAACTCGACGGGGGCTTCGGCGAGTTCGAAGTCGACGAAGACGACGAACGCTGAGTGAGGGTGGCCCGACCCCCCGCTGGGTGTCAGGCCGAGGGTTGCTGACGGGCTTGGGGGCTGCTATCATGGGCAGCTTCCTGGGCCCGTCGTAGGGGCCGTAAGGGCCTGTAGCTCAGGTGGTTAGAGCGCACGCCTGATAAGCGTGAGGTCGATAGTTCAACTCTATCCAGGCCCATTGTTCCCGCCATTGTTCTGGTGGCCCGTTGGCACTGCCGACGGGCTTCTTTTTTTCGTCCTGTCGTAAGGATTGT
>CADEGB010000228.1 GCA_902826755.1 uncultured Gemmatimonadota bacterium | reverse complement strand
CGATGGTCACGTGGTCAAGCTGCCGCCCGACCAAGGCGAGGGACAACAGTGGAACCAGAAGCCGGGCAACGCCTTCAGCGTGCCTCGGTGGGTCCTCCTCAATGCCAAATCGCTCGTGCCGGTTCGGATCGAACTCACCGAGACCATGCCCCCGATTCCCGGGCCCCGGGAAACCAAGTACGTCCGCCATGAGCGGATTCAATCGAAATTGCTGTCGGACTTCTGGGGCACGCCGGTGTACCTCGGGGCCCATGTCCTCCTGCCGGAGGGGTTCGACACGCACCCGAACGCTCGCTACCCGCTCGCGATCTACCACGGCCACTTCCCTGCCGAGCTGGGCGGGTGGCGCGAGACCCCGCCCGACCCCGATTTGAAGCCGGACTTTTCCGCCCGCTTCAACCTGGCCGGCTACAACCGGATCCAGCAGGAATCCGCCTATCAGCTCTATCGCGATTGGACCGGGCCGGGTTTTCCGCGAGCCATCGTGATCGAGATCCAGCATCCGACGCCGTACTACGACGATTCGTATGCCGTGAACTCCGCCAACAACGGTCCGTATGGCGACGCCATCATGCGGGAGCTCGTGCCGCACATCGAACGCAAGTACCGCGGCATCGGTCAGGGCTACGCACGGATCACGTATGGGGGGTCGACCGGCGGCTGGGAGGCCATGGCGGCTCAAGTCTTCTATCCGGACGAGTTCAACGGCGCGTTCATTGCCTGCCCCGATCCGATCGACTTCCGACAGTTCACGAACTTCAACCTGTACGAGGAACGCAACGCCTACTTCCCGGAGTCCCGCTGGAAGCGGACCCCTCGCCCGGCTCATCGGAACTATCTCGGCCAGGTCGACGCCACCGTAGAGGAGACCAACCACCACGAGCTGGCGATCGCCTCGCGCGGGCGGAGCGGCGGACAGTGGGACATCTGGCAGGCGGTCTTCTCGCCGGTGGATGCCGACGGGTACCCCAAGCCGATCTGGGACAAGGTCACCGGCGTCATCGACACCACGGTCGCCGCCTATTGGCGCGAGCACTACGACCTCTCCCACATCCTCCGGCGAGACTGGAAGACCCTCGGGCCTAAGCTGCGCGGCAAGCTCAAGATCTACGTCGGCGACATGGACAACTACTACCTCAACAACGCCGTCTACCTGGTCGAGGACTTCCTGAAGGCGGCCGATCCGAAAGCCGACGCCGAAGTCGACTACGGCGACCGGGCCGAGCACTGCTGGAACGGAGATCAATCCCGGAGCAACGCCTACTCCCGGCTCCGGTACCATCTGATGTTCCTTCCGCGGATCATCGACCAGATCCGGAAGAATGGTCCTCCTGGCGCCGATACGCTGAGCTGGCGCTACTAGCGGTGACGGGGGCGCGCCGGACCCTCCCGCAGGTGGCGGTCGCGACGCCGCCACCCTTCCGGCTCCCGGCCGAGCATTTTGCCGCGGCTCTCGGGTGGCTGGCGCTTCTGGCCCTCGGGCTTCCCCTCGTCGCTCCCCTCCTGGCCAGGGGGCAGGTCTTCGATCCAGGGGTCTTTGCCCTGGTCCACGTCGCGGTGCTCGGCGTACTCGCGTCCACCATCTTCGGAGCGCTGTTGCAGTTCGTGCCGGGTGGGCTCGAGGTCCCCCTGCGGAGCGTCTCGATCGGCCACGCGGGGTTCTGGCTTCATCAGAGCGGCGTCGCGTTCCTGGTAGCGGGATTCTGGTGGTGGCGCGGCTGGCTCCAGCTCGTCGGCTGGAGCCTGGTGTTGCTGGCGGTCGGCGCCATCTCCATCAACGTGCTGCCCGCCCGGCGGCGCTCGACCCACGGGAAGCTGGTCGGCCTCTACCTGACCGTGGCGCATTCCGCCCTCGGGTTTGCCATGGCTCTCGGGTTTGCGCGGATCGGCTCGACGCTGGGTTGGTGGCCGCTCGACCGGCTCGGCTTGGTGCCGGCGGTCGGGGTGGGAAGTCGGATGGTCCCGACGTTCTTGCTGGCCCAGGGAGACGACCGAATCCGGCTCCGCCTCATCCTCGCGCTCGCCACGGTGGGACTGGTGCTCTATCCCCTCGGCGCCACGTTCCGCTGGCCGGCCCCACTCTGGATCGGCGCCGGAGCCCTGGTGGCCAGCGGCCTGGCCATCCTCGAGCTCGCCGCCCGCTGGTTCGGTCGCAAACATCGCCGTCTCGACCCGGCCCTCCGTCACGTGGCCGTCGCCTTCGTCGGATTGGCGGCGTCCGTGGCGTGGGGCATCGCCCTCTGGAATGACCCGGGCAACCTCCGTCGGTGGGCAGCCTACGTCACGGTCGCGACCTTGGGGTGGCTCCTGATGCTCGTCATCGGGATCCTCGCCAAGCTCCTCACCCATCTGAGCTATCTCAACCTATTCCGAACCATGCCGGGATTTGCCCGCGCCGGGAATCCGAACCTCCTGCTTCGACCCGACTGGATGGATGGGGCGCTGGCCCTCCTCGCCCTCGGCGCGGTCGGGCTGCCCGTGGCCATCGAGCGCGGCCACGAGCAGGCGGCGATCGCCGCCGCGGCGGTCTGGTCGGCCGGAGCGGCGCTCACCCTGGCCAACTACGTCCGGATGTTCGCCCGAGGACGCCGGTAGACTGGCTCCCATTTGCCGCTTCCCGGTTCGCGTGATATCCTCGCCGGACCGACTTTGGCGCCTGCCACGCCTCCGCTCCCGAACCCAGGACACCCGTGACCGCACCGGCCGCATCGCCCGACCGCCTGACCCGGTTTGCCCTCGCCGTCGGCCGGCTCATCCCGGATGCGATGACCACGTCCGTCGTGATGATGCTCCTCGTGGCCGGCGCCGCCCTGGCGCTCGGAAATTCCCCGGGATCCGTGGCCGACGGCTATTACCGGGGGCTCTGGATGATGCTCCCGTTCACGATGCAGATGACGTTGATCCTGGTCCTCAGTTCCTCGCTGGGGTCGTCGCCCCTGTTCAAGAACCTGGTGGCCCGACTGGCCCGGCTGCCCCGCAGCCCGGGGCAGGTTTTCGTGCTCGCGATCCTGGTCGCGGGGTCGCTGTCCTATCTCTACTGGGGCCTCGGCCTGACACTCGGGCCCATCATCGCTATCTACTTTGCCCGCGAGGCCGAGTCGCGCGGGGTCCGGGTCGACTTCCCGTTCCTGCTTTCCGTCACCGCCGCGTCCACGTCGGTCTGGCAGTTTGGCCTCTCGGCCAGCGCCCCGCTCCTGATGAACACGCCCGGCCATTTCCTCGAGAAGACCACCGGGCTGATGCCCCTGTCGACCACCATCTGGGCGCCCGCCAGCCTGGCTTTCGTTGCCGCCTTCGTGTTCGCGCTGATGGCGGCGGCCCGCCTGCTCCACCCGCGTTCGCCGACGCCGATCTCCGGGTTCCCCGACGCGTATCGACTCGCCGAACCGGTGCGCGCCGCCGAGGCGGAACCAATCGGCGAGACCGGCATCCGGGTCGAGGAGTCGATGTCCGACCGGATCGAACGAAACTCGTTCCCGACGTTGCTGTTGATCGGGGCACTCGTGCTCTGGCTCTACCAGCACTTCGCGGTCAAGGACCTCGGCCTCGATCTCAACTCCCTGAACACCATGCTGTTGGGTGGCTGCCTGCTCCTCCATCGCAACGTCCGGAACTTCTCCAACTCCCTCAAGTCCGCGATCACCGCCTGCTGGCCGATCGTGGTCCTGTACCACCTCTACGCCGGGGTGGCCGGGCTGATTCAGTTCACCCCGGTCGGCGAGTCGTTCGCGGCGGCCTTTGCGTCGATCTCGACCCGCCTGACGTTCCCCCTCCTCACCGCCCTGGCGTCGACCGTCGTGGCCCTGTTCGTCCCATCGAGCGGCGGTCAGTGGGTCATCCAGGGCTTCGTCACGGCGAACGCCGCCGAGGCCGTCGGGGTCTCCGTGCAGCGCGGCCTGTTGGCCCTCTCGGTTGGCGATCAGATGGGCAACCTGGTGACCCCGTTCTGGGCGGCGATCATGGCGGGCGTGGCGCGAGTCGACTTCCGGCGGTTCATCGGGTACAGCGTCGTCTTTTCGCTGATCTGGTTGGTGCTCGGTATCCTGGCGTTCACGTTCCTGCCCGCGTAGCCCTGAAGGCCGGCCGTTCAGCTCGGCCCCAGCGGGCGCCCCAGGGCTTCGTTGTAGACGCTTTCGATCAGGGGCATCAGGCCGTAGGCGTCGAACCAGTACCCCAGCCACGCGTCCGAGCCGACGAAGGCCGCCCGTTGGTCGTCGAATCGGGTTCGAGCGGGGATCGAGTCGAGCGGGACACCCGCTTTGGCGAGCGGCTCGACCTGCGCGCGCACCGTTCGAATCAGGGCCGCCAGCTTGTCGAGGTAGGCACGGTCGCGTTGGGGGGTGCCATGGCCGGGCACGATCACGTCGAACGGGATCTGGCGCACACTGGCCAGGGTCGCGATCAAGTCGCTCGGATAGACCTGGATCAGGTAGGGCGTTGGCTCGACCACGATGTCGCCGGCGACCAGCACCCGCTCGCTCGGTATCCAGGCCACGACGTCCCCCGAGGTGTTGGCGCGCCCGAGAAAACGCAGTTCGACCGGGGTTGTCGCATCGGGGAGCGTGAGCGAGTCCCGGAAGGTGCGCTTCGCGAGGATCAAATGGGTACCCGGCACGTCCGCGAGTCGGAGGTCTCTGGCGCCAAGGGCGGCGCGCCAACCCGCTCGTTCCGCGTCGGTCTTTGCCTGGGCGGCCTGACCCTTCTCGATGTCGGCGTACGCCGCTTCCAACGACCGGATCCGCTCGCGTTCGTAGCTCGCCGAGGGTGCACTCGGGAACAACCGCGGCAGTCGCGCCGCGATGTCGGCGGCGGCCTGCTCCTGGGCAATGACCTCGGCCCCGGGCCACGCGGCCAGGATCGCCGAGAGCCCCATCACATGGTCGCCGTGCCAGTGGGAGATGACGACGGCCGTGACCGGTTTTCGACTGATCGAGCGGACCAGCTCCACGATCCGCGCGCCGCTCCCGTGCGAGGCGCCGGCATCGACCAACACGAGGCCGGCGTTCTGCTCGATCACCGTGGTATTGCCAACCACACCGGCAAAGTTCGGCTGCCGCTGCCGAAGCACGTGGACGCGAGGAGACACCCGCTCGGCGACCTGCAGATACACCCGGCCGCGCTCGATGGCCGTGGCACCCTGCGCCCGGGCTGCCGCGGCCGCGCCGAGCATCAGGGCACCACTGACGATCACAACCCCAGCCGGTCGCATCATGGCCCACCGCTAGCAGACGGTTCGTCGATCCTCAGGGAGAGTACCTGGCGCTGAGACGGGAGGATTGAACGAAGTTGGCGATGGGAGGCCGAGTCGGGGGGTGCGGGTAGGATCAGGGTGTCAACTGGGTGAAGACCTGACGAATGGGAGGCAAACGGCATGAGGAAGCAAGTGGCCCGGGCAGCGGCGGTCGCCGCGCTGGCCCTGATCCTGAGCGGCACGGCGGCCTCCGCGCAGGTCGTCTTGACCGGCACCGTGCGCAACGACTCCTCGCGCGCTCCGCTGGCCGGGGTCGAGATCGCGATCGAGGGTCCTGGTGGCTCGAAGACGACCACCGACGGAGACGGCGCCTTTACCCTGGTCGGGCTTCCCCTCGGGATCGGGTCGGCCATCATCAGGAAGGTCGGATTCCGCCCGATCCGCCTCCGGACCTACGCCTTTGGTGACGACACCGTCACCATCGCGGTCCGGCTCAAGCCGGCGGTGGTCGAACTCGAGCCTCTCGAGGTTCGCGCCTCGTCGCTGCCACCCGGGATGCAGGAGTTCGCGGAACGTCGCTTCAGCGGACACGGGACGTACCTCGACCCCGAACTGCTCCGGAAGTCGGAGCACCGGAGCCTGAGCGGCCTCCTTCGGGGCGTTCGCGGCGTTCAGCTTCGGCCGACGGCCGGCAACCGGTACGTCGCGGTGTCGTCCCGAGGTAACTGCCCGATGGCGGTGTGGCTGGATGGTGTCGAGATCTACCGGCCTGGTGTCAGGGGCTCGCCGCCGGACATCGACATGCTGACGGTCGCCACCCTCGGCGCCGTCGAAGTCTATCGCGGCGGCGCCGACACGCCGGCCGAGCTCGGCGGATCCGGCGCCAGCTGCGGCACCATCGTCCTCTGGACCCGGCGCGGCTAGCCGCCGGTGCCGAACTGGCGGGTGAATTTCACGACGAACGAGCGGGTCGTCGGTCGAGTCCAGTCGAACACGCCATTGGCCTGCTCGGCGTCGTTGAGGACGATGAAGAGTCCGGTGCCGGCCGTGTTGAGCCAGCCGAAGCGAACGTTGGCCGAAAACGCCTCGGCCTGGTTGTTGTACTGGAACAGCGACTGCACGAAAATTCGCGGCGAGAAGTAATAGCCGACCCGGAGGCCAACCAGCGAGCGGATGAAATCGCCCTCGTCGAGGTGGACGTCCTGGTAATCCACCAGGAGCGACGTCGTCAGGGCCGATCCCCGGCGGACCGTGAGCGTGGCACTGCCGCCGTAGCGCGTCCCATCATAGAACCCGCCCATATCGAGCCGAGTCAGCAGCGATACCGGGGCCGAGGGGTTGGTCGAGAAATCGAACCCGAAGCTCGCCCACCGATAGGTCCCCTGGGGCAACGTCACCCCGCGGGCAATCTCGAAGGGTACCGCCAGCCCCTCCCCGAAGACGTTGACCTCGGGCCCGATCCGCCCGCCGTCCTTGAACTCGCTCTCCCCCAGGTCGACGTGGAACTGCTCGGACTGCATCTTTCCGTCGAACCCGTAGAAGCCGCGATAGTTGAAGTGGGGATGCCAATACCGCCACCGGCTGTGGTCGACGGACATCGTCCGGAACAGTGACAGGTCGTAGTTCCGGTACCCGACCCGGCTCAGGAACCCCACTTCGGGGTTGAACGCCTCGCCCACCTGGGTAAAGCGGAAGGAGTTGTTCCACTCCCGGGTCTGGTACGCCAGCCGCCCGGTTACCGCGCCATCCCGACCCGTCAGCCGCGGCGTTTCCGTTTTGGCCACCCACCAGTCGAACGTCCATCGATCGTCGACCCCGATCCGGCCGTCGAGCCCGAAGGTCCGATTCCGATCGTCGCCGTCGTCCGTGGCGATCCGCTGGATCGCGATCGCGCCGAGGCGGGACCGCCGGCCGAACTCCTTGGTGAACCGCCCCACCGAGTACGAGTTAGCCGGCTGAACCCCGGCAACCTCTTCGGTGAAGAGTTGCAGCGCGCCGATCGTCAGGCCCGCCACCTTGCCGGTCAGGCGGGCGCCTCCCACGATGGGAACCGGCCCGCCGAGCGAGTCGATTCCAATCCGCCGACTGAAGAAGAGATCCGCCTGCTGCGGTGTCCCCGCCGAAAACACCCCCGCGT
>CADEGB010000227.1:5520-7401 GCA_902826755.1 uncultured Gemmatimonadota bacterium | reverse complement strand
CCCGCTCGCGCGTGCCGCGCGAGCTGCCCCTCCTCATTCGAGGAGGGGCGTCTGGGAAATGTATAGTCGGGCGGTTCTAGAGGGGACTTTGCCATGACCATGATCGATCTGCGTTCCGACACCGTCACGCGCCCGTCGGCGGCGATGCGCGCGGCGATGGCGGCGGCACCGGTAGGCGACGACCAGTACGGCGAGGATCCCGCCGTCAACGAGCTGCAGGCGGAAGTCGCGTCGCTCCTGGGCAAGGAGGCCGCGCTGTTCATGGCGAGCGGCACGATGGCGAACCAGGTGGCGCTCAAGCTGTTCACGCGCCCCGGCGACGACGTCATCGTCAGCCAGGAGAGCCATGCGGTGTGGCACGAGGCGGGTGCCAGCGGCGCCAATGCCGGCGTGCAGTTCACGCCGGTCGGCAAGGGCGGCCTGTTCACCGCCGCCGACGTCGTCGCCGCCTTCAAGGTGCCGGGCCACGCGATCTTCCCGGCGACCACGCTGGTCGAGGTCGAGAACACCCACAATCGCGGTGGCGGGCTGGTCTTCCCGCAGGCGGAGGTCGAGGCGATCTGCGCCAAGTGGGAGCTGTCCGGCACCGTGGTGGGCCGGGTCACGGACGACGGCCTCTTCCGGGTCATCCATGACGGCCTCACCGTGGTCGCCATCCCCGGCGAGCGCCTGGTCAACGGCGTCCCGATCTACCACCCGGAGGCGGTCGAGTCGCCGGCGACGATTGCCCGGCGGAGCGCCCGGCCGGCCCGGGCCCCCGTGACGGATCCGGCCGGCGCCCTGCCCCTCCTGCTCGACGACCCCACCATCGCCAGCAAGCGGTGGGTCTACGAGCAGTACGATTCCACGGTCCAGGCCAACACCGTCCTCGGCCCCGGCGGCGACGCCGGCGTGCTGATGATCGAAGGAGCCCGCTTCGGGCTGGCGGTGTCGGTCGATTGCCCCAATCGCTACGTGGCCCTCGATCCGTACGAGGGCGGCAAAATGACCGTGGCGGAGGCGGCCCGGAACGTGGCCTGCACCGGCGCGCTTCCGTTAGGCATCACCAACTGCCTCAACTTCGGGAACCCCGACAAGCCGGAAAGCTTCTTCCAGTTCCGCGAGGCCGTCCGGGGCATGGGGGATGCCTGCCGGGCGTTCGAAACGCCGGTCACGGGCGGCAACGTCTCTCTTTACAACGAGAGCCCCACCGGCGCCATCGATCCGACCCCCACGGTCGGCATGGTGGGTCTGCTCGACGACGTCACCTGTCGGGTCCCGTCCGCCTTCCAGCGGGAGGGCGACCTGATCGGCGTCCTCGGCGCCACCCGAGGCCACCTGGGGGGCTCCCTCTATTGGGCCGTCGTGAACGACTTCCTCGGCGGACCGCCGCCCCCCTGCGACCTCGAGGCCGAGCGCCGGCTCCAGCGGTTCCTGGTGGCGGCGGCGCGGGCTCGGCTGCTCCGCTCGGCCCACGATTGCGCCGACGGCGGGTTGGCCGTGGCCCTGGCGGAAGCGGCCATCGGCGGCCCGTACGCCCACCGACCGTTTGGCGCCGGCGTCCAACTGGTCAAGCCGGCCGGGACCGACACCGTGGAACTGCTTTATGGCGAGGACGGTGCCCGCGCGGTGGTGTCCTTCGATCCGGCCGTGGTGGACCGGATCCGGGCGTTGGCCGCCGAGCACGGCGTCCCGCTGGCGGTGGCCGGAACGGTCACCAACCCTGGCGGCGACCTGCGGATCACCGTGGGCACCGAGTTGCTGAGCTGGGCCACCGACGACCTTCGGCGGACCTATTTCGAGGCGATCCCCCGACGAATGGCGGCTTGATCATGTGTGGCATCATCGGCGTCTCCAACCTCCCCGACGCGGCCCGAGCCGCGTACCTCGGCCTGTACGCGC
>CADEGB010000227.1:0-5510 GCA_902826755.1 uncultured Gemmatimonadota bacterium | reverse complement strand
GGACGACGGCCGCCCCAACCTGGCCCGCGGGATGGGCCTGGTCGGCGACGTCTTCCGTGAGAGCGACTTCAAGGCGCTCGACGGAAGCGTGGCCCTCGGCCACACCCGCTATTCCACCGCGGGGTCGTCCGTCCTCGCCAACGCCCAACCGTGCCTGGCTGAGATCCGCGGCGGCCCGTTGGCCTTGGCGCATAACGGCAACCTGACCAACGCCATCGCCATCAAGAAGGAGCTGGTCGACGAGGGGGCGATCTTCCAGACCTCGTCGGATTCCGAGGTCATCGTCCACCTGATCGCCCGATCGACCCAGGCCCTCCCCGAGCAGCGGATTCGCGAGGCGCTCACCCGGGTCGAGGGTGCGTTCAGTCTGGTGATCACGGTCGGGCGGACGCTTTACTGCGTGGTCGATCCCCATGGGTTTCGCCCCCTGGTCCTGGGCCGGATCGGTCAGGCCATCGTGGCGGCGTCGGAGACCTGCGCGCTCGATCTCGTCGGCGCCACCGTCATCCGCGAACTCGGCCCCGGCGAGTTCGTCGAGGTGGTCGACGGGATGATCCGGGACCTCGAGCCGCTCCCCAAGGCGCCGGCGGCGCATCGCTGCATCTTCGAGCTGGTGTACTTCGCCCGCCCCGACAGCACCGTCTTCGGCGAGTCGGTCGACCGGGTTCGGCGGGAATTGGGCCGTCAGCTGGCCAAGGAGCATCCCGCCCCGGGCGCCGACGTCGTCTTCAGCGTGCCCGACAGCGCCAACATGATGGCGTTAGGTTATGCCGACGAATCGGGCCTCAAGCTCGAGCATGGTCTGATCCGCAACCACTACGTCGGCCGAACCTTCATCAACCCGACCCAGGCCCTCCGGGTGGCCAAGGTCAAGATCAAGTTCAATCCGGTTCGCGAGGTCCTGGCGGGCCGTTCGGTGGTGGTGGTCGATGACAGCCTGGTCCGCGGCACCACCAGCAAGGGCCTCGTCCAGATGATCCGGGGCGCCGGAGCCCGGAAGGTCCACCTCCGGCTGGCCTCCCCCCCCATCATCGGCCCCTGTCACTACGGGATCGATACCCCGACCCGGGAAGAGCTGATCGCGGCCAACCACTCGCTCGAGGAGGTCCGGGACTACCTCGGGGTCGACTCCCTGGGCTACCTGTCCCTGGACGGGATGGTCCGGGCGGGAGGGACGCGGAACAGCTTTTGCCATGCCTGCTTTTCAGGCAAGTACCCGATCGAGCCGCACGACGAGTTGGTCAACCTTCGCCACGAGAAACCCCTGGCCGGGAGCCCCGCATGACGGACAGCCTGACCCAACCGCTGGTCTATTTCTTCGGCCAGGGCCGGGCAGACGGCACGGCGACCATGAAGGAGGTCCTCGGCGGGAAGGGCGCCGGCCTGGCCGAGATGACCAACCTGGGCATTCCGGTCCCGCCCGGCTTCACCATCGCCTCGACGGTTTGCGGCACCTATCTCGCCATGCAGCACTTCCCGCCCCGGCTCAACAGCCAGGTCGAGGCGGCCCTCCAGCGGCTCGAAACCGCCACGGGAAAGCAATTCGGGGGCCGGGAGAACCCACTGCTCGTGTCGGTCCGGTCCGGGGCCGCGCTCTCGATGCCCGGGATGATGGAGACGATCCTCAACCTCGGCCTCAATGACGAGACCGTCGAAGGGCTCGAGAAGCTGTCCGGCAATCCGCGGTTTGCCTGGGATTCCTACCGCCGTTTCGTCCAGATGTTCGGCGGGGTGGTCTTCGAGGTCCCCAAGAAGAAGTTCGAGGCCCGCCTCGAAGCCCGGAAGCACCGGCTCGGGATCGCCCGGGACATCGACCTGCCGGTGGAGGAATTCAAGGGCCTGGTGGCGGAGTACAAGGCGCTGATCGCCGCCGAGACCGGCAAGCCCTTCCCCGAGAAGCCCCTCGATCAACTCTGGGCCGCCATCTCGGCGGTCTTCGAGAGCTGGAACACCCGGCGCGCCATCGACTATCGCAAGCTGCACGACATCCCCGACAGCATGGGCACCGCGGTCAACGTGGTCGCGATGGTGTTCGGGAACATGGGCGAGGACTCCGGCACCGGCGTCGCGTTCACCCGCGACCCCTCGACCGGCGAGCACCGCCTCTACGGCGAGTTCCTCCTCAATGCCCAGGGCGAAGACGTCGTGTCGGGCGCCCGGACTCCCGAGCGGATCGAGGACCTCAAGGGCGAGATGCCCCAGGCCTATGGCGAACTCGACCGGGTGGCCCGGACCCTCGAGCGCCATTTCCGGGACGTCCAGGACCTCGAGTTCACGATCGAGCGCGGCCAGCTGTTCATGCTCCAGACCCGCCGGGGTCAACGGTCGGGACAGGCCGCGGTCCGGATCGCGGTCGAAATGGTGGACGAGGGCCTGATCTCGCAGGAGGAGGCGGTTGCCCGCATCCCGCCTAACGACCTGAACCAGCTCCTCCACCCGACCATCGACCCCCACGCCCGCCTCGATCTGCTGACCACCGGCCTCCCGGCCTCGCCGGGCGCCGCCAGCGGCACCGTGGTCTTCGACGCCGATCGGGCCGAGGAACTCGGGAAGAAGGGAAACCCGGTCATCCTGGTCCGCCGGGAAACGAGCCCCGAGGATTTCCACGGGATGGTGACCGCCAAGGCGATCCTCACCGCCCGGGGCGGGATGACCTCCCACGCGGCCGTCGTGGCGCGCGGGATGGGCAAACCGTGCGTGGCCGGCGCGCAGGAAATCGACGTCGACGAGGCAACCGGTCAGTTCCGGGTCAAGGATCGGCCGATTCAAGCGGGCGAGTGGATCACCGTGGACGGCAGCACCGGCAGGGTCTACGCGGGGCAGACCAAGCTGGTGACCCCCCTCCTGAGTGAGCACTTCAACCGACTGATGGGCTGGGCGGACCAGATGCGCCACCTCCGGGTCCGGGTCAACGCCGACACGCCCGCCGACGCTCATCGGGGCCGCGACTTCGGAGCCGAGGGAATCGGGCTCTGCCGGACCGAGCACATGTTCTTCGAGGGAGAACGGCTCCCGGCCATGCGGGAGATGATCCTGGCCGAGGACGAAACCGGGCGCCGCAAGGCACTGGCCAAACTGCTGCCGATGCAGCGGGCCGACTTCGAGGGGATCTTCAGGGCCATGGAGGGCTACCCGGTCACGATCCGGCTGCTCGACCCGCCCCTTCACGAGTTCCTGCCCAAGGCCGCCGACGAAATTGCCGAATTGGCCAAGCAGATGGGCCGCACGGTCAAGGACGTCCAGCGGACCATCGACAGCCTCAGCGAAGTAAACCCGATGCTCGGCCTCCGGGGCTGCCGCCTCGGCATCATGTATCCCGAGATCACCCAGATGCAGGCGCGGGCCATTTTCGAGGCGGCCTGCACCGTGGCCGAGCGGAAGGGCCGGGTCATGCCGGAGGTGATGATCCCGCTGGTGGCGCACGTCATCGAATTCAGGAAACAGGCGCTGATCGTCCGGCAGGTGGCGGAGGAAGTGTTCCGGGAACGACAGCTCACGGTGCCCTATCTCCTCGGCACCATGATCGAACTCCCGCGGGCGGCGCTCACGGCCGACGAGATCGCTCGGGAAGCCCAGTTCTTCTCGTTCGGGACCAACGATCTGACCCAGACAACCTGGGGACTTTCGCGCGACGACGCCGGCCTTTTCCTGCCGGCCTATCTCGAGCGGGGCATCATCGAATTCGACCCGTTCCAGGAACTCGACATCGTCGGCGTCGGACGGCTCCTCTCCATGGCCGTCGAACTCGGCCGGAAAACCCGGCAGGATCTCAAGGTCGGCATCTGCGGGGAACATGGAGGCGAACCGCATGCGGTGGCCTTCTGCGAAGCGCAGAAGATGAACTACGTGTCCTGCTCGCCGTTCCGGGTGCCGATTGCCCGGTTGTCGGCCGCCCAGGCCGCGTTGTCCGAACGGGGCACCATGGACCGGACCCGAGGGACCTTGTGAGTCATCCGCTGGTTGGCGTCGTGATGGGCTCGACCTCCGACTGGGAGGTCATGCAGCATGCCGCCCGACGCCTCACGGACTTCGGGATCCCCCACGAGACCCGCGTCGTCTCGGCGCACCGGACCCCCAACCTGCTGTTCGAGTACGCCGAGACGGCGGCCGGACGGGGACTCGCCGCCATCATCGCGGGCGCCGGCGGCGCGGCCCACCTGCCCGGGATGCTCGCCTCGAAGACCACGGTACCCGTACTCGGCGTCCCGGTTCCGAGCAAGCATCTCAACGGCCTCGATTCGCTGTTGTCGATCGTCCAGATGCCGGCCGGCATCCCGGTCGCCACTTTCGCCATCGGCGAGGCCGGCGCCCATAACGCCGGGCTCTTCGCGGTCGGGCTCCTGGCCGGACGAGACCCCGACCTCGCCGCCCGCCTGACGGCGTTCCGGGCCACCCAGGAAAGCCAGGTGCTGGCGGCGACGTTGCCCCCTCGACCATGATCCTCCCCGGCAGCACCCTAGGGCTTCTGGGCGGCGGCCAACTGGGCCGGATGTTCACCCAGCGAGCTCGGGCCATGGGGTACGAGGTCGTCGTGCTCGAGCCGGATCGGCTCAGTCCGGCCGGGGCGGTGGCGACCCGACACCTGGCGTCCGCCTACGACGACCTGCCGGCGTTGGAGGAACTGGCCCGGTCGGTGGCCGCGGTCACCACCGAATTCGAGAACGTCCCAGCGGCCACTCTCGACTGGCTCGCCTCCCACGTGCTCTGCCGACCGGCCGCGAGTTCCGTGGCGGTGGCCCAGGACCGGATCGCCGAAAAGTCCTTCCTTCGGGCCCACGACGTCGTCACCGCCGACTTCGAGCCGGTCCTGACCCGCGATGACCTCGACTTCGCCTGGGAACGGATCGGCGCCCCGGCGCTGCTCAAGACGAGCCGTCTCGGGTACGACGGCAAGGGGCAGGAACTCGTCGACCGGATCGAGGATGCCCGCCTGGCCTTCGAACGGTTCGGCGCCGTCCCGTGCGTGCTGGAACGACGGCTCCGGCTGGAGGCCGAGGTGTCGGTCGTCCTGGCACGGGGCGCCGATGGGAGTCTGGCCCCGTTCCCGATCGGAGAGAACACCCACCGGAAGGGCATCCTCCACACCACCGTGGTCCCGGCCCGGATCGACCCCGCCACGGCGTCGACCGCTCTGACGACGGCGGCCAGCGTAGCTCGGGAGCTGAACTACGTGGGGGTCCTGGGCGTTGAGATGTTCGTGGCCAATGGGGGCCGGATCTACGTCAACGAACTGGCCCCTCGACCCCATAACTCTGGCCACTACACGATGGACGCCTGCGCCACCTGCCAGTTCGAGCAGCAGGTCCGGGTCATGGCCGGCCTACCCCTTGGCGACCCTCGGCTGCTCAGTCCGGTCGCGATGATCAATCTCCTCGGCGACGTCTGGCAACACGGGACCCCGCGGTGGGACCGCGCGTTGGCCATGTCGGGGGTCAAGCTCCATCTCTACGGAAAGCGGGAGGTTCGGCCTGGTCGGAAGCTGACGTCTGAGAGTTGAAAGCCGTTCGCTT
>CADEGB010000226.1:3974-7419 GCA_902826755.1 uncultured Gemmatimonadota bacterium | reverse complement strand
AATGAACAGGACCGAGCCGACCACGCCGAGGAACAAGGCCAAGCCCGTGGTGAGCCGGCTCTTGTAGACCTCGGCACGGCGGGAGATCGAGAGAGCCTGGCTGACCCGATCCCGGTGCGCCTCGACCGCGGCCTTCTCTTCGTGGGTCAGCTTGGTGGTGTCGAGGGTGGTGAGGAGGTCTTTGATGGACTTCCGGAGCGGGTTGACCACCACCTGGGCGGCTTTGGCCGGGTTGTTGGTCAGGACACTATAGGCCCAGCCCAGCAGTGCCACCCCCGAAGGGAGGGCGAGGAGCAGCAGGGTGAGCGACACCCGACGCCGAAAGCTGAAGCGGGACATCGCTGGAAACTACCCGCCTCCGGAGCCGACACACCCTTTCGGGTTTTGTTTGCTCAGCGCCCGACGATCGGTCCCCGGGGCCCGTCGGACTCGGTTCGCTGCCGGGCCACGCGAAAGCCGGTCATCGCTACGATCAGGGCCACGCCGATACTGGCGGCGAGCTTGACCGCCCCGATCATGACCGCCCTCCCGGTTACCCCGCGGCGTTCCGGCGCGCCGAGCCTGCGGACCTGGATTCCGTCGAGGAGGAACATGACCAGGCTGATGGCGGCCAGCGCGGCCAGGACGATCGTCACGCCCGCCACCACCCGCACCAGGGTCATCCGATCGAGCCAGGTGGCTCCGATCATCATGAGCACCACACCCAGGAGCGGCGTGACCGTGAAGCCAGACAGAATGCCGACGGCGCCGTAGCGCCACTCGATCGTTCCGGGGCTGAAGGGATAAATGTTGGAAACGAAGTCGAGGAGCGAAATGCCCGTCATCAGCGCGCCGACCGCGATCAACGCGGTCCCGGCCTGGCTGGTCTGCTCCGCGCGAGAACTCATGCACCTGGCTTCGTTGGGTTGGGCCGGAAAGATGAACGGGCTGGCTTTGGGAAGCCAGCCCGTTCAGGGTGCGTCGAATCGCTCTGACTAGCGGCGGCGGCGGCGTCCCGCGGCGGCCAGCCCAACCAGGCCGACGGCCAGCAGACCCATGGTGGCCGGCTCCGGAACCGCGTCGACGTCGGTCTCGATCAGCCGGATGCTACCGGCCAGCTGTTCCTGGATGCCGCACGACCGGACCCGCTGGACGCCCTGGCACCCGTAGCGGTACGGATCGCCGCGTACGCCGGTCCCTTTCGTCACCACGACGTCGGTGAGGACGTACATTCCGGAGTAATCGTACTTGCCGAACTCGGCGAGCGACTGGGACTTGTAGTCGTTGACCTTGGCCTGCTGCGACATCGACAGACCGGCCGGGTACCCGCCATTCATGAGCTGCCAGATGGCGTAGTGGATGAAACCCCACTCCGCGTGGTTGTCGGCCTGGAACAAGGTGGTCAGGTAGGCCGCCCGGCGATACAGCGTCGGCTGGTCCGGCAGTCCGCCCCAACGGGTCACGGACAGGTCGCTGCCGGCGAGGGAGGTCTTGTAGACCGTCGCGTCGCCGGCGTAGTTGTAGAAGTCGGTGCACCAGATGTTCATGGTGGCCCCGCCGTCGAGCTGGCCCCGGTAGGTGCCGACCTGGACGCCGTGGAACGACACGCCGCTGCCACCGATGAAGTCGAACGAATGGGGCCCGGTAACCTGGGCGGCCGCAGCCGTCGGGGCGATCAGGGTTCCAATCAGGAGGTACTTCATTGCGCGGTTCATCATGAGTCCCATTGCGTTGGTCGGGGCGTCGGTCCGGGTTCGGCCGAGTGTCCCGATTGTTGTCGCTGTCACAGGAGCATACAGCGTGCCGGGCGAAAGGAGTGCATGGTCCTGCACTTTGCGGCCCAACCAAGCGCATCTGGTTGCGCGCGAAGCCCTTGAATACCCCATTTCGGACCCCAAAGTGCCATTTCGTGCCCCACCCAGTGTCGCGTCGCTTCGATCATTGGTGTGGTGATGGCGCATCGGACTTCCCGCCGTTCGCTCCGGACCGGGCTGGCAACCACTTCGAACCAGCCACCGGCCAATCCACTGGCCGGCCGTCGCCCAAACCCTGGCCAACCCCCGTCGACAGCCCGATAAACATCAGGGTAAATTGTTGCGTTCTATTTGGTTATGTCCCTTGGCGCCGGCCGGGCTCGAGGCTCGGATCGACTCGGGTCGCTCCGGTGGGGCCTTCCGGCTCGGTGAGTCCATTCCTTGCATCGGAGTCCAGGTCGATTGAGTGCCAAGTACTTAGCGCGATTGAAAGGGCCCATGAAACCCGCGTCGTCGGCGTCTCCATCGACGGTCGCCCGACCCATCGCTCCTCCCGAACCGGCGACCTGGCTCGGTTCGGCGCGGATGGCGCGCCCGCGGTCCTCGGCCTCCTCGATCCAACGGTGCTTCCAGCCCGACGACTTCGTCGCCGATCGTCCAGCCGCCCGGCGGGGTTTGCTGCAACGGAAGGCGGCGTGAGCGGGCGGGCGAGCACAGTGGACCCGCTCCCGCCCCTGGCCGTGGTCACCGGGGGGAGCCGCGGGATCGGCCTCCACGTGGTGCGTGGTCTGGCGCAACGGGGGTTCGATGTAATCGCGCTGGCCCGGGAGTCCTCGGCCGCGCGGGACGCCCTCGGGAACGCCGCTGGTGGCCGGATCACGTTCGTGCCGGTCGACCTCGCCTCGCTCGCCGAGGTTCGGCGGGTGGCGGGGACCATTGGTGCGAGTGGGCGGGCCGTCGCGGTCCTGGTCCTCAACGCGGCGGTGGTGACGCTCGATCGCGAAATGACCGTGGACGGCTTCGAGCGGCAGTTCGCGGTCAACCACCTGGCGCCGTACCTGTTGACCCATGAGCTGTTGCCCCTGCTGCGACGGGGAACGGCGGGCCGGATCGTGGTAGTGGCTTCCCAGATGGAGCGGGGTGGCCGAATCGAGTTGGGAGATCTGATGGCAACGCGGCAGTATCACCCGACGGTGGCGTACGGGCAGTCGAAGCTCGCCAACGTCCTCTTCACCTACGAACTCGCCGGTCGCCTCGCGACGACCGGTGTGACGGTCAATTGCCTCCACCCCGGTGTCGTGCGTTCGACTTTGCTCGACGGCTTGCTCGCCGCCAAACGACGGGGGCGGGAGACCGGTGTGGTCGCGCGCTCGGTGGCCACCGCTCGTCGGGCGGCGGGTACCCTGCTTCGACTCTCGGGCCTCCGGCCGTCCCCTGTCGACTGGGCTCCGCCTCCCTCCGTCGGCGCCGACGCGGTGCTGACGCTCGCCACGGATGCGGAGCTCGATGGCGTGACCGGGACCTACTTCCAGGACGGCATCCCCCGGGAGACTTCGCCGCAGAGTCGCGACGCCGCGCTCCGGTTGGCCCTCTGGAACGCCTCCGCTCAGTTGGTCGGCGTCGATCCATCGTGGCCTGCGGTGCGGGAGGATGGGCCATGAGTGTCGCCACGATCGAAATCGGCGCGGGGCGAAGCGTCGGGCGCGGCGTTG
>CADEGB010000226.1:3013-3964 GCA_902826755.1 uncultured Gemmatimonadota bacterium | reverse complement strand
CGTATGAGTGGAGTGAGATCTTCGACCGCTATCTCGGCCATGAGTGGCGCCACCATCGACATCGGCGCGGTCCGAATCGTCGGCCGGGCCGTTGCCGGGTCAGGGTGGAAGTCCTCCGCTGAGCTGGGCCGGTCCTCGTGAGTAGCGAGCCGGGTCGAGACCCCACCGCCGTGCCGTCGCCCAGTCTGGAGCCGCCGGTCCGCCCCCCCGGCGACCGTCGGCTTACCGATCGGACCGTCATCCGAGGGGTGGCCGCCACCTCCATCGGAACTTGGGGGGGGCAGGCGATTTCCTGGGTCTCCACGTTCATCGTCGCCCGACTCCTCTTGCCGGAGGACTTCGGGGTCGTGGCTATGGGCTCGGTGTTCGTCGGCCTGGTGTCGATGATCAACGAGTTCGGCATCGGTTTCGGGGTCCTCCGGCGCCAGAGCCTTTCGGCCGAGGAAACGGGCGGCGTCGCGGGAATGAGCGTCCTGTTCGGCCTTGCCGGGGCGGTCGTCGTCCTGATTGGGACCTGGCCGGTGTCCGTATTCTACCGGACCCCTGAGCTGATTCCGGTGCTCGCGACGCAGGCGCTCTCCATCGTGATCGCGTCCTTCCGCACCGTTCCCCTCGCGCTTCTCCGGCGTGACCTCGAGTTCAAGGGTGCCGCCGCGAACGACTTCCTTGCGATGCTGCTCAATTCGGTTGTGATGGTGGTCTTCGCGGCCCTCGGGTTCGGGTACTGGACTCTGATTCTCGGCAATCTGATCAGCACCTCGGTGACGACGATCCTAGCGGTCCGCCGTCGCCCGATCCGCCCCCGGTGGCCCAAGCCGGGCCAGATTGGGGACGTCGCCGCGTTTGGCGGTCACATCGTCCTCCAGCGGGTCTGTTGGTACATCTACGGCAACGCGGACATCCGCGTGGCCGCCAAGGTGTTCGGCAAGATCAGCGCCGGGGCGTACAGCT
>CADEGB010000226.1:0-3003 GCA_902826755.1 uncultured Gemmatimonadota bacterium | reverse complement strand
GTTCCAAAAGTCGCCACCCCGGTCTTTGCCGCCCAGCAGCAGAACCCCGCCGCCCTTCGCCGCTTCTTCCAGCTCGCCACCGAAGGCCTCGCACTCGTCGCGTTTCCGGCGGCCGCGGGCGTGGCCCTGGTGGCTCCCGACTTCGTGGTCGGGCTGCTGGGCGAGAAATGGCGGGCTGCCGTCGCCCCGATGCAGGCGCTCGCGATCCTGGCCGCAGTGAGAGCCATCGTTCCGGTCCTGTCGCCTTTGCTCAACATGACCGGGTCAGAGAAAATCGTCACGCGCAACAGCCTCCGAGCGGTCGTCATAATGCCAATCGCATTCGTGATCGGGAGTCGCTGGGGGCTTTCGGGAATCGCTTGGGCCTGGGTCGTCGGCTTTCCATTGGTGATTGCCCCCCTCGTGCGGAGGGCGTTGGTCACGGTCGAGATGACGTTCCTTCAGTATCTCGCGATCCTCCGTCCGGCGATTCTGTCGACGGTCGTGATGATCGCCGTTGTTCTGGCGGGTCAGCAGCTCATGGTGGGCCTCCCGCCGGTCCTCCGGCTGTTAGGGGCGATCGGCCTCGGAGCGATCAGTTACGCCGCTGCCCTGGGCCTCGGGTTCCGCCCCCGAGTCCTCGCCATTCTGAGGGGCTTGCGCTCCGCCCTTGGCTCAAGAGCACCGGTCAAGGCGAAAGCGCCTGGCCCGCCGGCACCCGCCCAAACCAGCTGAGCCGGGTTTCGCATGCGGATTCTCCTCGTCTCCTACTATCACCCGCCCGCCCCAGAGGTCGGGGGAGTCCGGCCCGCGCGGCTGGCCCGGTTCCTGGCCGAGTGCGGGAACGAAGTGCATGTCCTGACGCTGGCGGCCGCCGGCACCGACCCCGGCGCCATCGCGGCCGGCCCGGGGCTCACTATCCACAGGGTGGCTGCCTGGCGGTCCCCGCGCGCTATGTTGGCCGCGGTCAACCCGACGAGCGAGCGATCGTCTGAACCGGCCGCGCCAACGGCCGGGGCGGGGACCCGGTCCGATCGCGGCAGCATCTGGACCTCGCTCCGTTCCGTGATCCTCAGCGCCGTCTGGTTCCCCGACGACAAGCAGGGGTTCGTGGGACCTGCGGTCACCTATGGCGCCGAACTGGTTGCCAGGCGCTCGATCGACCTCCTCTACGTGACGGGACCGCCCTGGAGTGTCCATCTGGCGGGCCTGCTTCTCCACGACGTCACCGGTGTGCCACTGGTTACCGAGTATCGCGATCCGTGGAGTCCGACGCTTGCCATCGAGACTCTCAATCATGCTTGGTCGGTCCGGGCCAAACGCGCGCTCCAACGCCGGGTACTCAGCAAGGCCTCCCTCGTCGTGACCGTTACCGACGGGATCGCCTCGTATGTGCGCCCCTTTCTTGACGACCCCACACCGTTCATTACCGCTTTGAACGGGCTTGATCCGGCTGGAATGGCGCCCCCGCGTCCGGCACCCTCCACCGGACCGCTGCGAATTGTCCACGCCGGAGAGATCTACTACGGCCGTGACCCGGGACCGTTTCTGCAGGCGGTTGCCGCCGTCGTTCGCGAGCGCGGCCTCGACCAACGGCACCTTCAAATCACGTTCGTCGGCAACAGCCGCTTCTACCGGGGCGCTTCGGTCGAGGGGATGGCAGCGGCCGTTGGTATTGGCGATCTGGTGGAATTCGTTGACCAGATGCCGTTTGCGGAATGCCAACAGGTGCTTCGCCAGGCGGATGCGCTCCTCCTGCTCGCCCAGCACCAACCGCTCCAGGTCCCGAACAAGCTCTTTGACTACCTCTTGGCGCGCCGACCCATTCTCGCCTTTGTCGATGAAGGCGGCGAGAGCGACCGAATCCTCCGGACCCTCCGCGGCCATGCCATCGTCACGGACTGGGGCGGCCAGGAGGGTCAGGCAAGCGTCGGGGCGATACTGGATCGTGCCCGGACAACCCAGCTCGATCCCGCCGAGCCCGAGTTGTTGGGCCTCCGCTCCGACACCCAGTTCCGCCGGCTCGTTGATCGGTTGGAGCCGTTGGTCTCAATGGCTCGCACCTGACCCCTGATGTCGTGTGTAAGGCTTTGCGGGGTAACAACCTAGGGTGGCTGATGCCGGACGTGGATCAATTCGATTCCCGGAGGGTATGCTTGTTGCTCAGGTCCAAACTCCTGGTCGAACCGGTAAGATCTTGAACCTAGAGGCGTGCTCGAAGCGATGAACAGGCGCGATCGACTGTTGGCGCGTTGGTGCGGGCTGATGCCCGTGCGTGCCACCCTGGCCCGCCTCGGCGACGGCCGGTCGTTCGTCGCGCTCAACTACCACCGGATCGGCTACGCGGACAGGACTGACTTCGACCCCGGTGTGTTCACCGTCACGCCAGAGGAGTTCGAAGCCCAAGTGGCCTTTCTCCGGCGGCGGTGCGCCGTCGTATCAATGGAGCAGACGATCGAGGCGCTCGAGACCGGGCGCCCCCTGCCGCGGAACGCGGTGCTGATCACCTTCGATGACGGCTACCTCGACAACTTCCAGACCGCGTTTCCAATCCTCGCGCAACACGGCCTACCCGCCACGTTCTTCCTGGTGACGTCGATGGTCGGTGGCAACGTACCGCCGTGGTGGGATCGGATCGCCTCGCTGGTGCGGCATGCCCGGCGGCGGCAATTCACCCTGACTGTGGGGGGACGGTCCCATTCGTTCGACCTCGACCGCCTCGACCTCCCGACCGCCCTGCGACGGGTGCTGACCCTTTGCAAGCTCGATCCGCGGCCCGACCAGTCCGCCTTCATTGAGGAAGTCGAGGCGGCGACCGGCGCCGCCGCGCCGCAGACCGCCGCCACCCGGCTGTTCCTCGATTGGACCGAGGCCGCCGAGATGGTCCGGGGGGGCATGACCATCGGATCCCACACCGTCACCCATCGGCTTCTCGCCCGACTCGACCGAGCCTCGCAGGAGGCCGAGACGGCCAACTCCCGGGCTATCCTCGCCGAGCGGCTCCAGGTCCCGATCGATGCGTTC
>CADEGB010000225.1 GCA_902826755.1 uncultured Gemmatimonadota bacterium | reverse complement strand
CCCGACGGGCAAACAGACGGGTGCCCTCGCGGGCGAGCGGTCGCTCACGGTCAACCGCCCCAAGACGCCCGCGGCGCGCAACACGCCCGGCATCAATCCCACCGAGGCGCTGGAGCCTGGTTGGAACACCCTCCGCCCGTTCGTGCTGACCGGGGCCAAGCAATGCGCCCCCCCGGATCCGGTCCCGTTCTCCCCCGACCGCGGGTCGCCGTTCTTCCAGGAAGCGGATTCGATCTATCGTCTGACCCGAGCGCTGACCGAGGAGCAGAAGAAGATCGCCTACTTCTGGGCCGACAATCCGGGCGAATCCGGCACCCCCGCCGGCCACTGGATGAGTGCCATCGCGGCCGTGTCGGCGCAGTGGAATCTGACGCCGGAGCGCGCGGTCGAGGCGTACGCGCTCACGGCCATCGCGGTGGCGGACGCCTTCATCGGCTGCTGGGAAACCAAGTACTCGACCAACCTGCTGCGCCCGGTGACCTACATCAACCGGTACCTCGACAAGGACTGGCAGCCGCTCCTCAACACGCCGCCGTTTCCGACCTACACGTCGGGGCACTCGACCCAGTCGGCCGCCGCGGCCGAGGTCCTGACCGCGCTCTTTGGCGACCGGCCCTATGACGACCCGACCCACGTGACCCTCGGCCACCCGGTCAAACGGCTGGCCTCGTTCCGGGCGGCCGCCGAAGAAGCCGGGATGTCGAGGTGGTACGGGGGCATTCACTTCCCGATGGATCACGTGGGCGGGCGGGCGCAGGGGAACTGCATCGGGAAACAAGTGCTCGAGCGGGCTCGAAACCGCCGGTGATGGCGGTGTCGATCAGGCGGGCGTTCGCACCCCGGTGCGGGGTCCTGGCGGCGGTCGCGGCGTTGCTCGGGTGCCAGCCGGCGACGCCGGCGCTGGAGCCGTGGCAGGAGGCGGAAGGGTATCGGTGGCAGTCGCTCGGCGGGGTCGGAGCCGAGGCCGCCGGCTTCACGTCGCTGGCGGCCAATCGGACGGGGGTCGAGTTCCGCAACGACGTCGCTGACGCCAAGGCGTTTGCCAATCGGCATCTCGTGCAGGGGTCCGGGGTGGCGATCGGTGACGTGGATGGCGACGATCGGCCCGATGTCTACCTGGCTCGGATCGACGGGCCGAACGCGCTCTATCGCAACCTGGGTGGGATGCGCTTTGATGACATCGCGGCCGAGGCCGGCGCGACGCTCGCCGATCACCCGTCGACGGGGGCGGTACTGGCCGACGTCGATGGCGACGGCGACCGCGACCTGCTGGTGACCGCGATGGGTGGTCGCAACCGGCTGTTGCTCAACGACGGGACGGGGCGGTTTACCGATGCCACCGAGGCGAGCGGCTTCGTGGCCGAGGCGCGGGGGAGCACCACCGCCACCCTGGCCGACGCGGACGGCGACGGCGATCTCGACCTCTACGTGGCCAACTACAAGGCCAAGACGATGCTCGACTCGCTCTCGCCTCAGGAGCGGGCGTTCGACCAGTTGGTGCGCCGGACCGGATCCGGGTTCGAGGTGGTGGCGCCGCTGCGGGACAACTATCGGGTGGTGATGCGGGAGGATATCCGCGGCGTCAGCGTGGTGCAGCGGGCCGACCCGGACTGGTTCTACCGGAACGAGGGGGGCGGTCGGTTCGTCCGGGAGCCACTGGCCGGCAACCCGCGGTTCGTCGATGAGCGGGGCGCCCCGCTCGATCGCGAGCCCGATGACTTCGGGCTGGCCGCCCGGTTCGTCGACGTCAGCGGCGACGGGGCGCCCGATCTGTACGTCGCCAACGATTTCGAGGATCCGGATCAGTTCTGGATCAACGACGGGCAGGGCCGGTTCCGCCTGGTCGACGCCGTGGCGGTCCGCCAGACCAGCAACTCCGGGATGGCGGTGGACGCGGCCGACTTCGATCGCGACGGCGATGTCGACCTGTTTGAGGTCGACATGCTCGCCAACGACAGTCACCGGCGGAAGACCCAGATTCCCACCCATACGCCGTTGCCCAAGGTGGTCGGCGACTACGGCCGCCGGGCGCAATGGCAGCGCAACGTGCTCCTGGCCAACCGGGGCGATGGCACCTTTGCGGAAGTCGGACGCCAGGCGGGGGTCGAGGCCTCCGGCTGGTCGTGGTCAGCCCTGTTTCTCGACGTGGACCTCGACGGATACGAAGACCTTCTGATCGGCACCGGGCATCGCTGGGATCTGATGGACGCCGACATCCAGGAGCGGCTCAAGAGCACCGTGACGGGTGTGGACTGGCGCGAGGAGCGGAAGCTCTATCCGCGGCTGGCGCTCAGGAACGTGGCGTTCCGGAACCGCGGTGACGCGACCTTCGAGGACGCGACCGACTCGTGGCGATTCGGGGTCGAGGAGGACATCTCCCATGGGATCGCCACGGGGGATCTGGACGGCGACGGCGATCAGGACGTCGTCGTCAATCGCCTCGACGCCCCAGCGCTGGTGCTGCGCAATGATGCTCACGCGCCCCGGGTGCTGGTGGAACTCGAGGGTCGGGCCCCGAATCGGGACGGGATCGGCGCAAGGGTTTCGGTGGACGCGGAGGGGTTGCCGTCGCAGACTCGCGAGATCACGGCCGGTGGGCTCTATCTGTCCGGCTCAGACCGATCGGCGACCTTTGCCGCGCCGGGTAGCGCGGTCACCATCGTGGTTCGGTGGCGGAGTGGGGTGGTCTCCCGGTTGGTCGGGGTGCCGATCAACCGGCGATATCGGATCGAGGAGCCAGTTGGCCCGCCGGAGCGGACCGTGCCGCCGGCCGTGGCGCCAAGCCTCTTCGAGGACGTGTCGGCGCTGCTCGGCCACGGACACGTCGACCGGGGGTTCGACGACACTCAGCGGCAACCCCTGCTGATCAACCAGTTGAGCCAGCTCGGTCCCGGAGTGGCGTGGACCGACCTCGATCAGGATGGCGATGACGATCTCGTCGTCGGCTCAGGCGCGGGTGGCCGGCTCGGCGTGTTCCGGAACGACCGGGGACGGTTTGCCGCGGTGCCGGGGACTCTGGTGGCCGACAGCTTCGACCTGACGGCCGTGGTCGGCGACGATCGGGGCGGGTTGTTCGTCGCCCAATCGAGCTACGAGGCCTCGACCCCGTTGAGCGCCGTCACCGCGCCGGCGGTGTACCTGATCGAGCGGGGCCGAGCGCTGGCGGTGGTCGCTCCCGGCGACACCACCAGCGCCGGACCGATTGCCCTGGCGGACCTGGACGGCGACGGTGACCTGGACCTCTTCGTCGGTGGTCGGGTGGCGCCCGGGGTGTATCCGGCGCCGGGCACCAGCCGGATTTTCCGGCGTGACGGGGCCGGGTTCCGGCTGGATGGAGAGAATGCCGCGGTGCTCCGGACGATCGGGATGGTGTCCGGCGCCGTCTTTTCCGATGTCGATGGCGACGGCGATCCCGATCTGGTGCTGGCGATGGACTGGGGGCCGATCCGGATCCTCCGGAACGACGCCGGGCGGTTGTCGGACCAGACCCGCGCGTGGGGTCTCGACAGCCTGACGGGGCGGTGGAATTCGGTGTCCGCCGGCGACTTCGACGGCGACGGCCGGATGGACCTGGTGGCGGGGAACTGGGGGCGGAACACCGGCGTGGTCGCCGATCGGGATCATCCGCTCCACCTCTACTTCGGATCGTGGGCGGAGGACGGTTCGGTGAGGATGAGTCCGGCGGGGTTCGATCCCCGCCTCGGCGGGATCTCGCTGGGGGTGACGCTCGGCCGGTTGGCGGCGGCGGTCCCGAGCCAACGGACCCGGACCCCGACCTACGCCGCGTACGCCGACGCGACCGTCGAGCGAACGTTAGGCGCGCTGATGAGCCGGACCGGCCGGCTGACCGCGACGACCCTCGATCATGTCGTGTTGCTCAACCGGGGGGCGCGGTTCGAGGTCCGGTCCCTCCCGTGGGAGGCGCAGGTGGCCCCGGGGTTCGGGGTGGTCGTCGCCGATTTCGACGGGAATGGGACCGAGGACTTGTTTCTGGCCCAGAATTTCTCACCGACCAACATCGCGGCTCCGACCTTCGACGCCGGACTGGGTCTCGTCCTGCTTGGTGACGGCCGGGGTGGCTTGGTCCCGCTCGGCGGGGTGGCGGCGGGCATCCGCCTCCCTGCCGACCAGCGGGGGGCGGCGGCGGCGGACTTCGATGGGGACGGCCGGATCGATCTGGCGGTGGGTCAGAACGCGGCGGCCACCCGGCTGTTCCGCAATCGGAGCGGGGCGCCGGGACTCCGGATCCGCTTTGCAGGGGGGCGGGTGGCCGGAGCGGTGGTTCGGCTCAAATACGATGACGGGCTCGGTCCGGTGCGGGAGTCGCACCTGGGTGGCGGCTATTGGTCGCAGGACGGCGGGGTAATGGTGCTGGGGCGACGGGCGCCGGTCCGGGCGGTGGTGGTCCGGTGGCCGGGGGGCGGGACCGAAGAGGTCCCGGTTACCCCAGACCAGACCGAGGTGGTGCTCCGACCGCCGGGCCGCTGAGGCGCGGCGACGGGGTCAGGGGGCAGCGCGGGTCCAGATCACCACCACTCCGCACATGGCGCCGGATCCGGTGAACTCGGCGGGGACTTCGGACGAGCCGCGATAAACCTCGATGCCCTGGACGTCGGAGATCGGGGTGCTCTCGGCGAACGAGCGCGCCACCTGACCGTCCACGACGTAGGTCGGCCCGCAGCCGGGGGCCGCGCGGGTCATTTTCACCATGCAGCCGAGGACATCGCAGTTGACCCGGACGCCTTTCACGGTCCGGAGCGCGTCGCCCATGTTCATGTAGCCACGATCGCGGATCTCGTCGCGAGTAATGAAGTGGCCAATGCCCCGTTTGGCCCGGCGTTCGAACTCGATGAACCGGGGCAGGGTTTTCGAGGCTCTGGCCTCGACCTCGAGGTCGGGCATGAGTTCGCCGGTGAACTCGAGTTCGAAGGTCTTCTCGACCGTTTGGCCTGGCTTGAACTCCAGAAAGACCGACAGGGGGCGGTATCCCACGTTTCGGACGTCGATCCGTCGGCGGCCGGGATCGATGTTGCCAAGGACGAATCTGGCCTGGCTCGAGAGGGTCACGTTGGCGACCTTGCCGTCGACCAGAACCTGGGCGTTTGTAAGGGCTTCTCCTGTCTTTGAATCGTACACCTTGCCGATGAGCTGGCCCGCGTCCTGGGCGGCGAGGGGACCGGCGGCGAGGAGGGCCGGGACGAGCAGTCGAACCGGGGCCAACAGTCGGGCGAGGCGCATCGGCGCGCTCCTGCGGGGGTGGCGTCGGGCCCGGTTGGGGCGCGACGATCTTGCGCATTCTCAGGTCAAGCGAGAGAATACCGGCGTCGGCAATTCTCGATCCAACTCTACCACGACCCGCCAACGGGCTGCAGTGTCGGTCCCGGGGTCCTTGCGCTATCGACACTTCGGGTGTCGGGGGCGATGAGTTTCGTTGGGGGCGCTTGCCGTTCGGGGCTGGTGGCGTGTTCAAAGGACACATCCGAACCCCCGTTGGCCGTGTCTGTTTAACACGTACGGTTTCTGGGTGGTTTGGGTAATTCGTTGTGGGGTAATGGCTTTCGGGGTGGCGTTTGGGGGCATGGATTCTGCCCTTTCAGGGTGGGTCGCTCCCCCGGCTCGAGGCAGGTGGGTCGGGCTCTGGCGGCCAACCGAATCAAGCATCCGATGTGATATCCGTGGCAGGTCCACCGAAATGGGATCGGGCGGTTCTTAACCATCCCAGCCGGTGACGCAGTCGTTCCAGAATACAGTCCTTCAACCGAGGATCAGAATGATGAGGCGTTCGTCACTCCAGGGTCTCCTTCGCAGCGGGGCCGTCGCGGCCATGTTGGCGTTCAGCGCGGAAGTGGCGCTGGCCCAGCAGGCGACGATCACCGGCAAGGTGACCGACGCCCAGGGGCGTCCGATCGGCGGCGCGAGCGTGCTGCTCGGCGGGCTTCCCAACGGCGGCGCAACCAACACGAGCGGCGTGTACTCGATCGTCGTGGCTACGGCTCGGGGCCAGTCGGTGAGCATCACCGCCCGGTTCCTCGGCAAGAAGCCGGCGACCAAGACCATTACCCTGTCGGGCGGGTCGCAGACGGTCGACTTCCAGTTGGCCGACGATCCGCTCCGCCTCGACGAGTTGGTCGTGACGGGGGTGTCGGAAGCCACGTCCACCAAGAAGCTGGCTTTTGCGGTGGGCAAGATCTCGGCGGACCAGCTCCAGGAGACGCCGGGCGTCACCGCGCTGGGCGCGTTGGCTGGCAAGGTGTCGGGCGTCCGGTTGGTCGAGACGAGCGGTGAGCCGGGCACGGCCCCCTCGATCCGACTCCGAGGGGCCACCAGCATCTCGGGTTCGCAGGACCCCCTCATCATCATCGACGGCACCATTACCCGGCTCACGATGGCCGACATCGCGTCGGAAGACATCGAGCGGGTCGAGGTCATCAAGGGCGCGGCGGCGTCGTCGCTGTACGGGTCCGACGCGGCCAACGGCGTGGTCCAGATCTTCACCAAGCGGGGCGCCAACCTCGCCGATGGGAAGCTCTTGGTCACGACCCGGAACGAAGGCGGCGCGTCGTTCCTGACCAAGCGGATCCCGAACGCCAACGCGCATTCGTTCAAGGTCAAGGCGTGCGACTCGTTCCCGAGTGGCGTCTGCTTCGACCGGAACGCGGCGGGTAACCGGCAGGCGGAGGCCGACAACGTCGCCGACAACCCGTACCCGCAGTATTTCGACCACCAGGACAACGTGGCCCAGCCGGGCATCTTCCTGACCAACTACGTGTCGGTCGGGCAGCGGAAGGGCACCACGAACTTCAACGCTTCGTTCCAGAACACCCGGACCGAAGGCGTCATCTTCGGGGTCAAGGGCTTTACCCGGCAGAACTTCCGAATCAACGTCGACCAGCAGCTCACGCCGCGGCTCGACCTCTCGTTCAGTTCGTTCTACGGCCGCTCGAACAACAACGACGCCGAGCAGGGCCCGGGCGCTCCGTTCTTTGCGGTGACGTTCGTCGAGCCGAACATCGACCTGTTCGCGACCAATCCGGATGGCAGCCCCTACCGGGCGTTCATTCCAGACCGGTTCGCCAACGCGTCGAACCCGTTGTACGAGCTCTTCAACCGGGTTCGTCAAAACGACCGGAGCCGGTTCACCGGGGCGGGCAAGCTGCGCTGGCGGATCAAGGACTGGTTGACGGCCGAAAGCAACTACAACTTCGACCAGGAAAAGAACGACTTCCTCGACACCCGGCCGTACGGCTTCCTGAGCCCCACCGGGCAATCGACGGATGGCAATCTTCAGCGGTTCTCGCAGTCGGGCCGGACCTACAACACCGGCGCCACGCTGACCGCCATCAAGTCGTTCGGGGCGATCACCAACACCACCAAGATCTCGTATATCTACGAAGATCAGCAGGACCAGCAAGTCAACGCGTACGCCGACGTCCTCGTCGTGAGGGCGGTGCCGGAGTTTACG
>CADEGB010000224.1 GCA_902826755.1 uncultured Gemmatimonadota bacterium | reverse complement strand
CTGCCCTTCGTGGCCCGTCGTCCGCCCGACGGACGTCATTGCCGCCGCCGCCAGGATCGTTGACGCCCCATCCAGGCGCGTTGACCGCCGTGCCAGGCCCAATGACGGCCCCACCGACCCCTCCGCCGCGCCTTTCGACCCCGTCGACCCTCCGTCCGGGCCCCAAGCACACCCGCTTGACCCCGCCTCTCCAAGGGCAGTAGACTCACCCTGTCTGAACGAGCCCTCCCGCTGTCCGCTCGGTGTCGGATGCTGAGTCGAAGCGGCCTCTGACGCGGAATCCATGCCGACCTACCACGTCGACCTCACCACCGATCGAGGGCTCCAGCGGATGCCGTTCACGCTGGACGACGACCGGCCCGTCGGCGGTCAGATCCAGCACATCCTCGAAGAACTCCGCCAGCGCAACCTGATCCTCCGGGGCGGCCCCGAAGACGTGCTCGTCGTCCGCTGGAACGGAGGCGAGATCGACGCCGCCCGCACCCCCCAGGCGCTCGGCCTCAATCCGATGTACCCGATCGAGCTCCAGATGCGGAGCCGGGCCGTCCAGGCCGCCCGGCGCGAACCGCCGCCGGAGCCGTTCCTGCCCAAGTCCGGCTACATCGGCCCAGTGGCCGGGATGACGGGCGGCGGGCTGGCCTGGATCGTCGGCTCCCTCCTCTTTACCGACCTCGGAGAGGTGCTCTCCAGCCACGGCGCCCTCGACATTGCCGTCATGGCCATGGTCGGCGCCCTGATCGGGGCCTCGGTGCTCGGCATGGCCGCCTCCGTTCGAGCCGAAGGGGTCGGCATCGGGGTGGCCCTCGGCGCCCTGCTCGGCGTGCTAGGCGGAGTGGTCGGGAGCCTGGGCGGACTGCTGCTGGCCGGGGCGGCCGGACTGGGCGGCTCTCGCCAAAGCTTCGTCGTGGCCCGGTTGATCGTCTGGGGACTCTCGGGCGGGTTGATCGGCCTCCTCCTCGGCCTCCGGTGGGTGGGACGCGACCGACTCCGGGCCGTCGAGGGCCTCCTCTACGGGTTAGGCGCGGGGGTGCTCGGCGGGCTGGTCATGTCGCTGCCGGGGCCGACCGATCTCTGGCAACTGCTCGCGTTCCTCATCCTTGGTGCCGCCATCGGGGCCGGGCTGTCGATCCCGGGGGTCCGGCGTGCCATCGGCGTCATCGAACTCGACCGGGTGGCCGGCAGTTCGGTGGGGCTGATCCGCCACCGCGGCTGGGAGGTGGCGCTCCAGGGGGCAACACCCCTCGGCCGCTCGCTCGAGATCCGGGTCGACCGGGGCCGCTGCCAGCTGGTGCCCACCGGCACCGCCTCCGCCGAACCCCTTCAGCTCGGCGGCAAGCCGATCTCCGGGCCGACCGACATCGTCAATCAGGACCCGATTGCCATCGGCAACCGGGTCTTCCGGTTCCGCCGCTTCCCGGACTCGACGGTATGAGGCGCCTGGCCACTGGCCTGGTCGCCGCGCTGACCCTCGGGGCCGGCGCCGCCGCGGCGCAGACCCCCGCGGCCGAGCTGGCGTTGCTCCGCTCGTCGGAGGGTGCCAGCCGACCCTGCGCGGCGCTGAGCATCGAACTTTCCCCCGACCAGATTACCCGGGCCTCGCGCCTGGGCGCCGATAGCCTGGCCGCCGCCTTCCGGGCCCGGTTCATGGGCGCCACCGGGCTCCTGGCCCGCGCCCGCCGAGGCGGGGCCGAGACCCCCCGGGACAATCGCCTCCTTATACTGGTCGACATCAGCGGGACCATGAAGAACCTGGGCATCGGCACCGTCCGCCTGGCCCTTCAGGACCTGCTCGCCACCTTCGACTCCCTGCCAGCCGGCGCCGTCCGGATCGCGGTGGCCCCCTTCGGGAGCGTCCAGGTGGCCTCCCGGATTGGGGCGGCCGCCTTTGCCACGCCGGACTCGGCCCGCCTGGCCGTCGATGTCTTGCCCACCCCGGACCGGGAAAACACCGGGCTGTTCAGCGCGGTCGAGGCCGGGGTGGCCCGGCTCGGCGCCGAGCTGAAGGCGTCGGCCGCTCCCGGGGTCGGGGTCCTCATGGTCATTACCGACGGGACCGACAACGACGTCGGGCACCCCGGCGACGACCCCGGCCTCCTGGCTGGCACCGAGGGTCTCCAGCGGGCGGCCCGCGCCGTGGACCAGAGCGGGATGATCGCCGCCATCATCGGGATCGGGGCCGCCGACCAGGGAGCGCTCGGCGCTCTTGCGGGGTCCCGCGGGCGCAAGTATCTAGTTCGGTTGGACGCGTATCAGCTTGCCGCAGCGTTTCGGGAAATTCGGGACCTTTTCTGGTCCTCTTGGGATGTGATCATACCGTTGCCGGGTTCCCGCGAGAACCTGGGCCGGGGAGTGGCCGCCCTAACGGCGTCGCTGGCCCTGGGTGCGGAGTCGGGCGCGGTGGGCGCGGCGTTCTGGCGGCCGCCCCTCGTGGCGCTCCCCGCGTTTGCCGGGGTGGCCCCGGCGTCCCTGGTGCCGGCCGGGACGACCGATACCAACGGCGGGTTCGTGCTGGACCGACGGATCCCGTTGGCATCAATGGTGCTGGTGCTGCTGGGGATGCTCTGGTTCGTGGTGCCGCGGTTGATGTGGCCCCCGGTGGGGCCGGCGCCCGCGGCGGCACCCCAGACGAAGGCCGCCAAGGCCGCTCCCGTGGTGGCAGGCGGTCTTCGAACCGACGTGAAGGAGATCGGGCCCCGTCGCCCGACGGACATTACGGCTGCCCGAGCCACTCGGGCCCGATAGCGACCGTACCCGCAGGTTCCCTTTTGGGAGGAGAAGCCGGAGATGCCAGTAGTCAAGGTGACGCGGGCCGGAGTCAAGATGGCGCCTCGTCAGGTGCCCACCGAGACCACCGCGACCATTCTGCCGATGACGGTCGACCGAGTCGGTCAGGAGACCGCCGAAGACGAGCAGCCGACCAAGGTGTCGAGCCTGGCCGAGGCGTTCGAGAAGTTCGCCCCCAAACTCGACTTCAAGACCTCCGTCGGCGAAGAGGGCACCGAGTTCGCCGCCGACCTCGAGTTCAAGAGTCTCAAGGACTTCGATCCCAAGAAGTTGATGAGCAAGACGCCCGGCAAGCGGAACGATCTGGCCGACCTCCAGAGCCAGATCGACCTGCTCCACCGGATGCGGGAACGCTTCTCGGTCCTCTCGGTCCGCCGCGCCTGGGACAATCCCGAGCAGCGGAAGGAAATCATCGAGGCCATTGCCCAGTTCCAGGACGCCCTCAAGAAGATCTCCGGAGGTGAGGCGTGAGCGAGGTCAAGACCGCCCAGGACATCATCGCCACGAAGGCGGCTGGCAAGGCCATCGAGGAGATCTTCAACGTCATTCACCCCGCGCCGGCCAAGTCGGCGCTCAAGGACATCTTCACGGTCGAGTCGGCCGGGCAGTTCCTGAAGCGGGTGACGGACTTCTCGAGCCTGCTGTCCACCGCCGACAGCTACGATCAGGCGCTCAAGAAGCTCGACGCGCAGATGAAAAAGCTCGAGGCCACTCGGGACGAGGTCCTGGCCCAGATCTACGAGAAGGTCCGGCCCCTCGAGCGGAGCTACCGGCAGATCCAGCTCTTCTTCGAAAACGCCGAGGTCCGCGACAGCCAGCAGCGGCCTCCGGTCGATTTCTTCATCTTCAACGCCGACACCAAGGTCATCACCAGCGACGTCAACAGTTCGACGGTGCTGGCGGTGGACGAGTTCGTCCAGGGCCGGAACGACAGCTTCAACTTTCGCCAGTTCATCTGCAACCTGGTGGTGCCGGGCTACGTGCCCGACAACGTCCGGAAGCGGTTCGAGGACATGGCCAACAAGTGGGGCATGCTCCTGATCGGCGACCTCAAGGACGAGCCGTCGTTCAAGGCGCTGTCCGACCAGTTCCGCACCGACGGCGGAGCCTACGAGTTCCTGAAGCGCCCGGAAGATCGAGCCGCGGCCGACGTGGTCATCGCGGGATACGTCAAGCTCCGGGACAAGCACTGGTTCGAGAAAGTCGACGACGGCAGCGACACCGCGGATCTCTTCGGCCCGCCGTCGCTCCTGTTTGCCGGCAACCTGGCCCGGACCGACCGGACCACCGGCGGGGGCATTGCGCAGGGCCCCGTCGGGATGATCTTCGGCCAGATCCGCGGGGCCGAAAAGGCCCGGGTCGAGCCCCGGATTTCGCAGATGGAACACCTGTCGATGGAACGGCAGGTGGTCAGCATCATCCGGAATGAGGACAACCAGCTCTGCTTCGTCGGGAGCCGGACCCAGGCGGAAGATCCCAAGGGCGTCCTCAAGTTCTTCACCTCGTACCGGGTGCTCCGCTATCTCGAACGCCGGATTGCCGTGTATCTCCGCCGGGTGGCGGAACAGCGGTTGACCCGCGATCTCGTCAAGGAGCAGGTCCGCAATCCGATCGAGGAGTTCCTCGAGGACGAGCTGAAGAAGGGGACGATCTACAAGTACAACATGGACATCGACATGGACGAGGACAAGTTCGCGCAGGGCGTCCTCGACATCAAACTCGAGGTGCTCCCGGTCGGCCCGGCCGAGACCTTCGAACTCAAGATCGATACCCCGCAGGCCAAGAAGGGCGAATAACCCGGCATGACGGACCAGGACGGGAAGCCGCCGGAGGAACTCAACCCCGACGGATCACCGAAGAAGGACCTTCGGTACACGGCGCACGAGGACCGGAACGTCCGGGTCGAGCGGCAGCTCGATGGATCGGGCCACCTGGCCCGCGGCGACGCGACGAAGATGTCGGTGCTCAACTTCTCGTCCCGCCATCAGGCCCGGACGGAGCGGGACCCGGACTTTGCGTTCCGGCCCGCCCCGGAACGGAAGGAGCCGCCGGCCGCCGTCCCGCCCCCCGTGGCCGCCGTGGCGGCGCCGGCCGCGCCGCCGGCCGGGGAGGAACATCCGTCGGTTGTCGCCAAGATCAAGCATTTCTTCGGGTTCTAACCAACCGCCACCGCTACGGAGGTCCCCATGGCAACGTATAACCGGGTCAAGGTCAAGATCGATTCGGTCGAGTTCCGGCCGTCGGAAGTCAGCTACAAGCTGAGCCGCAACGCCAACCAGGTCGGTCGCCGGGTGGGTGACTCGGTGGTGGGTCGGGTCGAGATCGACGTCGACGCCAGCATCCTCGACAACATCCCGCAGGCGGCCCAGATCGAACTCTGGAAGATGGCCACCGAGTCGAAGGACCCGCTCCACAAGGTCGAGATCACCTGGTACCTCGACGAGGCGGACAAGGTCCTCCACGCCGTCGAGTTCATGGGCTGGGTCTCGGGCTTCGAAGTCGGCAACCCGCCGGCCGAAGTGCAGACCGGTGGCAGCGCGGTCCAGTTCAAGAACCTGCTCCACATCGAACTCACGGTGGTGGTCGACGAGTCGAACGTCTCCAAGCACAAGTTCACGAAGTAACTCGGAACGGGACGCGGCCGGCCAGGTGCCGGCCGCGCTCCGCCGGCAAGCCCCATGCTCTCCACGGGACTCCCCCTTCGCGTCACTCCCGACGGCAAGCTGGCGCAGCAGGACTCCTTCGACGCCGTCCTCGGCCTGATCAAGGCCATGGCCGGGACGACCGCCACCACCTGGCCCCATGCCCGCTGGTTCGGCCTCTTGGAGCAGTTCAACGAGGCGGCCCGGCGCGAAAAGCAGGATCACGAGAATCTCAAGGACGCGATCAACGCCGGCCTCGGCGAACTCGGGGTGGCGGACATCCGGGTCCAGTCGGTGACCACCGGTACCATCGACGGCCACGGCCGCCGGACGTTCCAGATCACGATGGTCGACGGCCGCGGCGAAGCCCGTTTCGGTCAGGTCGCGGCGGCCTGAGCCGCCGGAAAGGGAGAATGCGATGAAAGTCATCCTCCGGGTCACCATCGGCGACCTGATGCTCCGCAACAGCGAGGTCGAACGTCTCGAGATCGTGCAGGAACTCGGCCAGCACACGACCTGCCAGATCGACTTCATCCGGGACAGCGCCCTCGACGTCAGCCTCGACCAACTCCTCCGCGATCCGGTGTCCGTCAAGGTCCAGGGCGAAGGCGGGCCGGTCATCGAGATCTTCCAGGGCGCCATCACCGATGGGGTGCAGAGCCATCTCCTCAATCTCGGCTCCAAGTTCTCGCTCCAGGCCGTGTCGCCGTCCGAACGGCTCGAGTACGAGGACACCGTCTATTTCCCCCAGAGCACGCTGAACACCATCGCGGCCAAGTTCGGGGTCAAGATCGTCGGCACCCTGAAACGGAATCCGCCCGCGTTCGATCACGTCCAGTGGGGTGAGTCCGAGTTCTCGTTCCTGAAACGGCTGGCGGACGAACACGGGGCCTTCATCCTCACCACGGGCGCGGAACCGGAAATCCGGACCGAGTTCGAGGACAAGGGCTGGGAATTGCTCTGGGGCGACACGCTCCTCGAGGTCCGAGCCCGGGCCCGCCCGGTCAACCACGGCTTCAGCGGCGCGAGCTACGACGTCAAGGAAAAACACACTCACGTGCACGCCGGGATCCGGCAGAGCCCGCCGACCCTGGGCGGCGCGTCGAAGCTCGTCACCGCCGTGGCGGAACTCGCCCGCGACGCGATCGGCGGCGGCGACCCCGGCCTCGAGATCCCGAGCGGCCGAGCCGCCTCGCACGCGGACTTCAAGGCCATGCTCCGTCAGGAGAGCGAACGGTCGCTGGGTGGCGCCGTCCTGGTCGAGGGGCAGAGCGTCAAGCCGGGCCTTGGCGCGGGGGAACTGGTCGAGTTGATCCAGGGCCTCAATTTTTCTCTCCCGACCACCGGCAAACTCGGCCTCATTAAGGTGACTCACCTGTTCGAGGAGCAGCAGTACCGGAACGAGTTCGTGGCCACGCCGTGGAAGACCTTCACCAACCTCGAGCGGCCCACCGCGCCGGTCCGCCAGGGGCCGGTGACCGCCGAGGTGGTGGTGGCCGATCAGGACCCCGACAAGATGGGGCGGATCAAGATCCGCTACCGCTGGCAGGGATCCGATCACACCAACTGGGCCCGGCTGCTCACGCCGTATGCCGGCAACGGGCGCGGCCTCATGTTCGTGCCCGAGGTCGGCGACGAAGTCCTGGTCGTCTTCGAAAACGGCGACGCGGAGTGTCCCGTGGTGGTCGGATCGCTCTGGAGCGGCCGGGATCAGCCGCCCGATAACCGCGCTGGGAACGACACCAAGTGGATCGTGACCCGCTCCGGAAACACGGTCCGCCTCCTCGACGGCGACGACGGCCAGGTCATCGACCTCTGCACCCCGACCGGCAAGACGCTGATCCAGTTGAGCGAACCCAAGTCCGGTCCGTCGGTGATAACGATCTACTCCGACGGCGACATTGCCCTCGAAGCCCGGGGCGAACTGCGGATCAAGAGCAAGACGTTTCTCCAGGAGGTCGAGTCGGATTCCGCCCGGAAGGTCGGGGGCGACGAAACGACCGACGTCGGCAAGAACGCCACCATCAAGGCCGGCAT
>CADEGB010000223.1 GCA_902826755.1 uncultured Gemmatimonadota bacterium | reverse complement strand
CGGCCGAGGCTTGAGTGGCTACCGATACGAGATGCTCCCCGTCCGCATCGACGAAGCACTGCTCACCGACATCGCCACCCGGACGGGAGGCCAGTACTTCCGCGCCAAGGACAGCGATGCGCTCAGTCGGATCTTCGGACAGATCGATCAGCTGGAGCGCTCGGAAGTCGAAATGGTGCGCTATCGCTCGGCGGACGAGACGACCCGGCCGCTCCTGTTGCTGGCGCTGGCCGCTCTGGCGATGGAACTGCTGACGGCGGCCACGGTGTCGCGGCGGGTCGGATGAACTTCGACACGCCGCTCCTCGCGCCGATCGCGCCGATCGTCGGGTTGGTGCTTGGCCTGGTGGCCTGGCTGGCCCGTCGTCGCCGGGTCCGCGCCGCGGACCGGTGGTCGCCGGCGCTCGGTCGGGCGGCCCGGCTCGGGCGGCTCGCCCCCGTGGTGCTGACCCTGGTGGCGGCGTCCGTCGCGCTGGGCGCCGCCGGTCCCCGCTGGGGACGGACCGATCTCGAGACCGAAACCCGAGCCCTCAGTGTCGTCTTCGCGATCGACGTGAGCCGCTCAATGCTGGCGGAGGACGCCACCCCGAACCGGCTGGCACGGGCCATCCGGGAAACCCGCCGCCTGTTGCAGGATGCCCGGGGCGACCGAATGGCGCTGATCGTGTTTGCCGGACGGAGCTACATCCTGACGCCGCTCACGCTCGATGACAGCGCGGTCGAGCTGCAGCTCGACGCGCTCGATCCCGACATCGCGAGCGAGGGTGGGACCGACCTCGCGCCCGTCCTCCGACAGGGTCGGGAGTTGCTCGAAGCGGTATCCGAGGGCGGGGCCCGGGCCATGGTCATCTTCACCGACGGCGAGGGTCATGACTCCACGGCCGCCGCCCGGGAGGCGGCGCGGGCGCTCAAGGATGCTGGCGTGACGGTGATCGTCGTCGGAGAGGGCGGGGCGGCCCCGGTGCGGATTCCGATTCGGGACGACGCCGGCGCGTTGGTCGAATACAAGCGGGACGGAGCCGGCCAGGATGTCTATACCCGGCGTGACGACCTCCGGCTTCGGATGGTTGCGGACGCGGCCCAGGGGATCCTGGTTCCGGCCGACTTCCCGGACCAGGCCGGCGCGGTCTGGAAGACCCTGGCCGCCCTCGATCGAGACCCGGCCCGCGGTCGCCGGACCGAGGATCTGGTGCCCCGTGCCTGGATCTTCGCGTTGATCGCCTTCGGGTTGCTGCTGGGCCAGGCCGTCGTCCGCCGCCGGGCGGCGCTGGTGGCGATCGCGGGGCTGGTCCTCCTGCCTGGTCTGGCCAACGCCCAGCGACCGGCCGGCGGACTCACCCGACTCCGGGCCCGGGACACGGCCTCCGCCATCGACGCCTTTTCCGCGGCGGCTCGGGCCGGGCGGGGTGCCGACACCGCGTGGTACAATGGCGGCTCGGTGGCGCTCTGGGCCGGCCAATTCGAGGTGGCGCGGGAGGCGTTAGGCGCGGCGTCGGGCTCGTTCGATCCGTCGCTCCGGTTCCAGGCGCTGTACAACCTCGGGCTGGCGGCACTGCTCGAGTCCCGACGCGACACCACCCGCCGCGAGGCGCTCCGGCGGGAGGCCGCCGACCGGTTCCGCGACGCGCTCCTCCTCGCGCCAACTTCCGCGGCGGCCAAGTGGAATCTCGAACTGGTGTCGCGGCGGGAACCGCCGCCCCCGCCGTCGTCGAGCCGCCCGCAGCAGCAGCCACGCCCGCGGGGCGGCAGCGGCACGCCCCCACCGTCCTCCTCGGCGGCGATGTCGGCCGCCGAGGCGGAACAGATCCTCCGATCGGTGGAGCGGGCCGAGCGATCGGTCCGGGCCGATCAGCTCAAACGCCGCCGGACCGCCAAGAGCGCGACCGACAAGGACTGGTAGCGTGATCGTCTTGGCCCTGTTGCTCCAGACCGGGGTGGCGGTCTCCGCCACGGCCGATCGAACCCGGCTCGCCGTCGGCGAGGAGGTCGTGTACACGCTCCGGGCCACGACGGCCCTGGCCGGGAACTTCCGGGTCGAACTGCCGACGGTGGCCGGCCTCGAGGTGGTGGAACGGGCCGAGCGGCTCGAGGAGGCGGCGGGGGAGCGGACCTACCAGCTCGATCTCACGCTCCGCGCGATGGAGGTCGGGAGCTGGCGATTCGGGCCGGTCCTGGTGTTCATCGGGTCCGCGGTGGAGACCGCTCCCGATCTGACCCTCGTCGTCGTCGGCGCGGCGGCGGCCGACCCGACCAGCAATCCCCGCCTGATGGCGTTGATCCGATCCCTTCCACCGCCCGATCCCGGATCGTCGGCGACGCTGGTGACCGTGGTGTCGGACGCGCGACTGCCGCAGGGCGGGCAGCTCGACGTCCTGACGGGCGCTTGGTTCTCGCGGACCCTCCGGGCCCGCCTCCGCCGGCCACCAACCCTCAAGCCCCCGGTGCTGGCCGGCGTCTGGGCCGTGCCCCAACCCGCGGTGCCGGGCATCGTCGCGACCCGGGCGCTGGGCGACGACGTCTACGACCTGTTCGTCAGCCACCAGGTGGCCTTTCCGCTCACGCCCGGCCGCCTGACGGTACCGGCGGCGCGATTGGAGTACGCGATCCCGGTCAGTCGGCGGGCCTCCGGTGACGAACGCCCGGAGGTGGCCACCAGCGCGCCGGTGTCGGTCGAGGTCGTGCCGCCGCCGGAGGCCGGCCGGCCGGCGGGGTTCCGGGGGCCGACCGCCGGTGACGTCGCCCTGGGATACCGGATCGTGGCGCTCCCCGCCCACGCCGGCGAGCCACTCCCGATCGACGTGACGGTGTCGGGCATCGGCAATCTGGCGTTCTGGGCCCCGCCTAACGTTACCTGGCCGCCGGGCACCCGCGCCTATCTGGATCAGACCGACGAAACCCCGAGGGAACGGGGCGGGCTTCTGGGCGGCACCAAGACCTTTCACTTCCTCCTCGTGTCGGACAGCGCCGGCAGCATCGCGCTCCCCGCCCTCGGCTACGACTACTTCGATCGGAGCGGCGGTGGGTACCAGTCGGCCGCCGCCGCTGGTCTGGTCATCCCGGTGCTTCCGGGGAAGAGTCGTCTGGTCGGTCGCGAGGTCCCGCCGCTGGTGGCCGCAAGCCGGGTTCCGGCATGGCTTCCCGGGCTCCGGCCCGGACGGGCCTGGTGGTCCGTGGCGGCAGCGGTGCCGTTGCTGGTCCTGATCGGCGCGGCGGTGGGGCGGCGGGTCCGGGGGCGTTCGCGGCCAACGCCCGTGCGGCAGCGCGTCGACGGGGTGGCCGCACTGGAGTCGCTGGTGTCGCGCCTGGTTCCCGAAGCCGACCGGGGGCACGGGGACCTGCTGGAACGGAGCCTTCGGCGAGCCGGTCTGCCGCGCCCGCAGGCCACGGAGGCCGCTCGTCTCAAACTCGAACTGGACCGGCTCCGCTTCACTCCCGGCGATTCGACCGGGGTAGCGGGTCTGGGTCGGCAGGCGGCCGATCTGGTTGGTGGATTGCCCGCGAGCGTGCGGCGGCGGGCGGGGCTTCTGCTCCTCCTGTTGGTGGTGCTGCCGGTCTCGGCCCAGCGGGAAAGTCCCGAGGCGTTGTATCGGGACGGGGCCTATCGCCCGGCGGCCGCGGCCTTCGAGGCGGCGGCCGCCGCCGATCCGGAACGGTGGGCCCTCTGGTACCATGGCGCCGCGGCCCGCTACCTGGCGGGCGAAGACGCCGCCGCCGCGGCGCTGTTGACCCGGGCCCTCGAGTTGGCCCCGCGGGCCGGGTCGGCCCGGTCGCTCTGGAGCGCCCTCGAACGGCAGTACGAGCCGCTCCATCAGGTCCGGCCCCGCCGAGGGCCCTCGGGATTGGAACTCGGGATCGCATCGTTAGGCGCGTGGTGGATCGCGGTGGCGGTGGCGCTCCGGTGGTGGCGGCGCCCCCGGGTGCGGTGGGCGGCGGTGACCCTCGGACTGTTGGGCCTCGTCGCCGCCTGGTCCGCCGACCGGCCCCGGGCCGAGCGGGCCTTCGTCGGGTCAGCCACCCGGCTCCGGCGCTCGCCGCACGGGCTGTCGCCGGACGAGGGCGGGGTGCCGGCGTTGACCCGGGTGGTGGTGATCCGGCGTCAGGGTGACTGGGCCCTGGTGGCGGATCGGGTCGGCAATCGAGGGTGGGTGCCGGAGACGGGCCTGGCCCCGATCGACCGGGTAAATTGAGTCGTGTCCGCGACCATTTCTCCCCGCCGCATCTCGATTCTCGCCGACGCGGTCGCCAACCAGATCGCGGCCGGCGAGGTCGTCGACCGGCCAGCCTCCGTGGTCAAGGAACTGGTCGAAAACGCCGTCGACGCCGGTGCCCGCCACGTGCGGGTCGAGATCGCCGACGGCGGCAAGAACGCGGTGATCGTCAGTGACGATGGGTCCGGGATGACTCGGGAAGACGCCATCCTCGCGCTCGACCGCCACGCCACCAGCAAGATCGTCACGGCGGCCGACCTGGTCGGGGTCGCCACGTTCGGGTTCCGGGGCGAGGCCCTGCCCGCCATCGCGTCGGTATCCCGGTTTTCCCTGGCCACCTCGACGGGCCAGGACGACGCCACCGAGGTGGTGGTGACGGGGGGTCGGGTGGACCGGGTCATCTCGGTGGCCCGCCAGCGGGGCACCACGGTGACCGTCCGCAACCTCTTCTTCAATACGCCCGCCCGCCGGAAGTTCCTCCGGTCGGTGGCGAGCGAGGCGCGGGCTGCGTGGGATGTCATCGGCGTGCTGGCCCTCTCGCGTCCCGACGTGGGGTTCGAATTCGTCACCGACGAGGCGGTCCGGTTGGCCGTGCCGCCGGGGCAGGACGAACCAACCCGGCTGGCGGCGATTTGGGGGCGGGACGTCGTCGCGACCTTGATTCCGGTCCGCCATGCCGTTGGTCCGGTGGCGGTCGAGGGAATGATCCAGCGGCCCGCCGAGGCACGGCCGACCGGACGGCGGACCCAGTTGTTCGTCAATGGGCGGCCGTTCCGCGACCCAGGGCTGATCCGGGCCGCCGAAGCCGGGTATCGCTCCGCCATCGCGCCGGGTGATCGTCCGACGGTCCTGCTGCGGATCGCTGTGCCTCCGGTCGACGTCGACGTCAACGTCCATCCCGCCAAGCTCGAGGTCCGTTTCCGGGAGCGGTACGCGGTCGATCGCGCCGTCGAGGAGGCCGTCCGTCTGGCGTTAGGCAGCCTCGACGCGGCCACCTCGATCGGTCCGGCCGCGGAACGACCCCTGTGGCGGCCGGTTCCGCCGGCGACCGTTCTCGTTGCGCCACAACCCGCCGCCGAACTCCCGTTTCCGGCCGCCCCGGCCGCCGATCGGTCGGGTCTCGATCGGCCGGGTGGGCGGGGGATGACGGCGCCGGTCATCCAGCTCCACCGGACCTACCTCGTCTACGAAACCGGCGACGGCGTGGTCTTCGTCGATCAGCATTCGGCCCACGAGCGGGTCATCTACGAGCAGGTCATGGCGGAACTCGACGCGGGGCAGGTGAGCGGGCAGCGGCTCCTGCTCCCGATCACGGTCGAACTCACCGACGAGGAACTCGATGCGGTGGAACGGTACCGTGAGGAGTTGACGAGAGTCGGGTTCGAGGTCGAGCCGTTCGGCGGTCGGAGCGTGGTGCTTCACGCCGTGCCGACCCCGCATCCCCGGTTTGACGCGACCGCCTGCTTCCGCGAACTGGTCGCTGACCTGGCCCGGGGTCGCTTCGGTGGCTGGGCCAACCGGCTCGAGCGGTTCGCGGCCACCTACGCCTGCCGCGCCGCCGTCAAAGCCGGCACGCCGCTGTCGGAACCGGAAATGCGGGCGCTCCTGCACCGGCTGTTCGAGACCGAACTGCCGCCCCACGACGTCCATGGCCGATCGACCATCGTTAGTGTCCCGTTCGACGAGTTGGAGCGCCGGTTTGGCCGCCGGTAGGGTCCCGATTATCGTCGGGCCGACCGCCGTCGGGAAAACCGCGGTGGCCCTGGCGTTGGCGGAGCACTGGCCTCTCGAGGTCGTGTCGGCCGATTCCCGTCAGGTCTACCGCCGGCTCGACATCGGAACCGCCAAGCCGACGCCCCGGGAGCGCCGCCGGGTCATCCACCACGGACTCGATTTGGTGGACCCGGGGCACCGGTACAGTGCCGGCCGTTTCGCTCAGGATGCGAATCGCTGGCTGGCGGAGATTCGCGGTCGCGGGCGCCTCCCGGTGATCGTGGGCGGGACCGGGCTCTACATCAGGGCGCTGGTCGACGGCCTGTTCCTCGAGCCCCCGATGGACGCCGATCGGCGCCGGGCCCTCGAGCAGTGGACCGGGGGCCTCGGGACCACGAGCCTGGTCCGCTGGGCGTCGCGGCTCGATCCCGGGTATCGTGGCGGTGGTCGCCAGCGGGCGGCCCGGGCCATCGAGGTCGCGCTGTTGTCGGGACGACCCCTCAGCTACTGGCAGGAACGCGCCCGCGCCACCGGCGTGGTGGAGCCCTGGTACGTGGTGCTCACGGTGCCGCGCCCGGTGCTCCATCGGCGGATCGAGGTCCGCGCGGAGGAGATGGTGCGCCGCGGCGTCATCGAAGAGGTCGCCGCGGTCCTGGCCGATGGGGCGGCCCCGGGCTCGCCCGGTCTCGATGGGGTTGGCATCCGGGAAGCGGTGGAGTACCTCGGTGGTCTCCGACCTCGCGACTCGGTGGCGGCCGCCATTGCCACCGCCAGCCGGCAATACGCCAAACGCCAGGAAACCTGGTTCCGGCATCAGCTGCGGGCGCCGGCGTTCGCGATCGACGCCACCCGCCCTCCGGCCGAACTCGCCGCCGAAATCGCGGCGGCCTGGGCCAAGGTTACCGAAAGGAGTACCGTGCCGTGAAGATCGGCATTACTTGCTACCCAACGTACGGGGGGTCGGGCGCGCTCGCGACGGAGCTCGGCCTCGACCTTGCCCGGCGCGGCCACGAGGTCCACTTCATCACGTACGCGATGCCGTTCCGGCTTCGCGAGTACATCGAGGGCGTTTACTTCCATGAGGTGGACACCACCGGGCACTACCCCCTCTTCGAGCACTATCCGTATTCGCTGGCCCTGGCCAGCAAGCAGCACGACGTGGCCCTCCGGGAAAACCTCGACCTGCTCCACGTCCATTACGCCATTCCCCACGCCACCACCGCGTTCCTGGCCCGCGAGATGCTGGCACCCAGGCGCCGCCTCCCGGTGATCACGACGTTGCATGGCACCGACATCACGCTGGTCGGGCAGGAAGCCAGCTTCTATGCGATCACCAAGTTCTCGATCGAGCGCTCCGATCGGGTCACCGCCGTCTCTCAGTTCCTCAAGGACGAGACGGTTCGGACGTTCGGCTGCAGCAACTGCCACATCAACGTGATCCCGAACTTCGTCAATCAGGTCGAATACCAGCCCGCAGCCAGAGGGGAGCCGGACCGGCGAGCTCCGGACAGCCACAAGGTCGAGACCCACATCTCGAACTATCGGGG
>CADEGB010000222.1 GCA_902826755.1 uncultured Gemmatimonadota bacterium | reverse complement strand
GTGGTCGGGTAGTGCCGGCACTGGGGCGCAACAATGAGGCCCAGGCGGGGGGAACCTTCTGGGGCCTCATCGCTTAGGCAGGGGGCGGCTGCCGGACGTCGTTATGCACCGACATGCCAGCGGTAGCCGGCCGCCTCCAGCAGGGTGCCAAGCTGCGTCGGGTCGTCCAGCTTGAGCTTGATCATCCAGCCGTCACCGTAGGGGGCCCGGTTGACGGCGGCCGGATCGGTGTCGAGGGCGGTGTTGACCGCGACGACCTCTCCCGCGAGCGGGCAATAGAGATCGGATACGGCCTTGACGGCTTCGATGGTGCCGAAGGTCTGATGGGCGCCGAATGAGTCGCCCGGCTTGGGGAGATTGACGAAGACGATGTCGCCGAGTTCGCCCTGGGCGTAGTCGGTGATACCGATTTCGACGACGCCGGCGCCGGCGGCGCGGGCCCATTCGTGTTCAGCGGTGTAGCGGAGATCGTCCGGGACGTTGGCCACCGGGACTGTCCTTGGGAGGCGAGACGGGTAACAGGATACCCGTTGCTCCAGTCGGGGTCAAGGCAACGCCCGCCGTTCAGCGGAGCCGCTGGAGCCGGTTCCAGACGTCGCGGGCGCGACGTTCGAGTTGCTCGACACTGCCGTCGTTGTCGATCAGGAAGGTGGCCCGCTTCCGTTTGTCGGCGGAGGGCATCTGGGCCGCGATCATCGATTCGGCGGTGCCTCGATCGAGGCCGCGAGTCCGTTCCAGTCGCTCGCGCCTCGCCGCCACCGGCGCGTCGACCAATACCACCGCGTCGAACGCGGCGGGGTCGCCGACCTCGAAGAGCAAGGGGATGTCGTGGATCAGCAGCCTGACGCCGGCCGCCACGGCCTCGTCGATCAGGCGCCGGCGCTCGTCGGCCACCGCGGGGTGCACGATGGCGTTGAGGTCGGCGAGCGCCCGTTTGTCGTCGAACACCAGGCCCCGAAGCGCGGCCCGGTCGAGGCTCCCGTCGTCGGCGACGACGCCAGGCCCGAACCGGTCGATGATGGCCCGGAAGATCGGGGTGCCGGGCCGCTGGAGGTCGTGCACGATGGCGTCGGCGTCGATGATCGTGGCCCCCCAATCCGAGAAGAGGCGCGCCACCGTCGACTTGCCCGCCGCGATGTTGCCGGTGAGGCCGATGTTCTTCATGATCAGAGGATCCGGGTCTGATCCTCGTCCTGCCGAGGCACCCGGTGGCACCGGCGGCAGCGGGCTTCGTAGGCTTCGCCGCCGCCCACCATGATCGTGGGCGAGTCCCAGCGGGCCGGACGCCCGTTGATGAGGCGTTGGTTGCGGCAGGCGAGGTCGCCGCAGACGACGCAGATGGCCTGCAGCTTGGACACCTCTTCGGCCACGGCCATCAATTCACCCATCCGGCCGAACGGCTCGCCCCGGAAATCGGTGTCGGTCCCGGCCACGATGACGCGGACACCTCGCCCGGCGAGCGCGGTGGCAACGCCGACCACGCCCTCGTCGAGGAACTGGCACTCGTCGATGGCCACGACCTCGGTGTCGGGGCGTACCTGCCGGAAGATCTCGGCCGAGGCATCGACCGGCGCCGCTTCGATTTCGGTGCCGGTGTGGCTCGAGATCCTGGTGATCCCGCCGTAGCGATCGTCGAGGTGACTCTTGAAGACCTGGACCCGCCGCCGGGCAATCAGCGCCCGGCGGACCCGACGGATCAGTTCTTCACTCTTGCCGCTGAACATGACACCGGCGATCACCTCGATCGTGCCGGTCCGCGAGGCGTGATACATCGAGACGTTGGCCTGGCTGTTGGTCGGAAGGAATGGAGACCGACGATATGCCGCGGGCCGGCGCTGGTCAAGGCGCCCGGCGTCCGTCCCGCCCGCGATCGACCCGGGCGGTGATTCGGCGGCCCTTGAACGAGGCGCCCGCGAGCTTGTCGACGGCGCGGCGGGCTTCGTCCTCGGAGGCGAACTCGATCAGGGAAAAGGTGTCCTTGAGATCGAGCCGGCCCATGGCGCCCCGGGCCACGCCCGCGTCGAGGGTGACGAACGCCATGACCTCGCCGAGGGTGGCGCCGTCTTTCCGGCCGACGTTGATCCACACCTTGGGGTGGGCGGCCGGACGGGGCGCCAGGCTCGGCGCCGGCGCGGCGGGGCGGGCCCGGGCCTCGGTCCAGAGACCCTGGAGCGCCACCGCGACTTCCGGCGCGGTCCACCGGTCGAAGAGGGGCGCCAGCGTTGCCCATGCGGCTCGGTCCGGACCGGCCTCGATCCGGGCCCGGATAGCGCGGCGGTCGGCCACGGTGGCTTGTTCGGCGTGATCGATCGGGCCGGGGAGGGTGACCGGTTCGAGGCGGCTGGCCGCCCGCACATAGTATCCCTCGGTGCCGGGGGGCATCAGGGCCACGGCGCGGTCCGGCGCCGCCTGACCGAGCCACTCGGCCGGCGGGGGATCGAAGAAGACGGTGGGACCGGATCCGGGGATCGCACCCGCGGTGGGCAAGGCACCGACGCCGTGGCCGGCGAGCCGTTCGATGATGGCGGCATGGGCCGCGGTATCCGCGGTCCAGACCGAGAGTTCGTCGACATCGAGGAGGTCGGCGATGGCTCCCAGGGCCGCGAGTCGATCGTCCCAACGGACGGCCGCCACCCGGAGGCGCGGTTTGGTGGCCGCGGGTTCGGAGGTGCCTAACGGTCCGAGGAGAGGCGCCCGCCAGGCGTACCGCTCCACGAAGCCGGCGGTGGCGACCGGGTCGGCGGTGACGACGACTCGCTGGACGGTTTTCGGGAGGTCGGCAAAAAGCGGGACCCAGGCTTCCTCGGAGAGCTCCAGTTCGGGCCAGGCCACCACAACGGCGGCCAGGGTGTCCGGGCGGAGGCTGCTCCGACGGATCAGTTCGGTGGCGGTGACGAGGGTGGTGACGAGGAGATCGACCCGCCCGGAGGCCAGGTGGTGGGCGGCCCGGCTCGGAAAACCGCCGGTGGCGGCGAGCTTGCCCGCGCTGGCGGCCGCCTGGCCGGCGGTCTGGGCCCACGGTCCGAGGGACGCGTCCGGGACGATGAGGAGGACGGGTGCGGCCGGTCCAACCTCCGGTCGGCCCAGGAGGGCGGCCAGCACCCCGCCGGCATAAGCCGGCGCGGGGGGGGCGCCCAGAACCAGGTTGTTTCCCCGGGCGGCCACCGGCGCGGCGCCGGCCACCCCGTACGCTTCCTGCTGCCCGCTCACCGGCGGGGTCATCTCGACATCGGACACGGGACCCTCGATTGTCAATAAACGGCCCGGGAGACGGTCTCCCGAGCGCTGCCGCAATCTAACATTGACTTCGCTTCCGCAACCCACGAACCTTCCGAATACTCCCCCTCAGCTCTGGAACCGAACGTGACGAAGGTGCTCCGTCTGCCCGACCCGCTGTCGAGCAATCTGGCTCATCTCAAGGGCTCCGAAACCATCGCCATCAACGCCGAAGCGCGGCGACTGCGAAGTCTCGGCAAGGATGTCGTCGACCTGAGCGTGGGCGAACCCGATTTCGACACCCCGGCGCCGATCGCGGCGGCCGGGATCCAGGCCATTCAGAAGGGCTTTACCAGGTACCCCCCCAACATTGGCACCGCCGATCTCCGGCAGGCTATGGCCACCCACCTGAGCCAGCTGTCGGGCGGGCGGGCCGTCGATCCCGATCGGTTCGTGGTCAGCACTGGCTCGAAGCAGTCGCTTTTTAACGCCTGCTTCACGCTGTTCGGGCCGAAGGACCGGGTGCTGATCCCGTCACCCGCTTGGGTGTCCTATCCGCAGATCGTCCACCTGTCCCGGGCGGAGCCCGTGATGGTGGCGGGTGACGGCGAATGGGGTCTCAAGGTGAGCGTCAAGGACCTGGAACGGCACACGGACAAGCTGGTGAAGGGTCTGGTGCTCTGCTCGCCCTGCAATCCGACGGGGTCGGTGTACACCCTGTCGGAACTCCGCGCCATCGGTGACTGGGCCCGAAAGCACGGCGTCTGGATTATCAGTGACGAGATCTACCGCCGGATCTACTACGGATCGGGCGCGGCGCCCTCGTTCTTCGACCTCGGCGACGAGTATCTCGAACGGACGGTCATCATCTACGGCGCCAGCAAGGCCTACGCGATGACCGGGTGGCGGATCGGCTCCGCGTACGCCCCGGCTAACGTCGCCAAGGCGATGGCCAATCTGCAGTCGCACACCACGACCGGGGCCAACCACCCGGCTCAGCTGGCCGCGGCCGCGGCGTTTGCCGATCCGAAGGTCGAGCAGGAGGTCGTCAAGATGACGGCCGCCTTCCGCCGCCGTCGCGACCGGCTGGTCGAGCGCTTCCGGACCGAGGCGCCCGGGGTCGAGTTCGTGGAACCGCATGGCGCGTTCTATCTGTTCTTTCGGGTCGACGGCGTCGGGCCGAAGGGGTCGCTGACCGGGACCCGGTTCTGCGAGCGGCTTCTGGGCGAACATGGGGTGGCCCTGGTGCCGGGTGCGGCCTTCGGAGACGATCGCTGGGTCCGGCTCTCCTACGCGGCGTCCGACAAGGACATCGACAAGGGGGTCGACCGGATCGTCCGGTGTTTTGCCGATTTCGAATCGGGCGTGGGGTGAGCACTCGGCTGGTCTTCGATCGGGTTCGCCGCGCGCTTGCCGGCGTCGGGGGGACCACCGCCGCCACCACGATGCCACCGGCGGTCGAGGGCCGGCCCGACGACTATCGGCTGGCGGCATCCCGCGTGGTCGAAGGCGCCGCCCTGACGGCGCGGAGTGTCGGTGGGGCTCTGCCCCTGGCGGAACCGATTGCCTTCCTCGACGGGACCCAGCGCTACGAAATCGTGGCCTATCTCGATACCTCGCCGGTGGTGGCCGGAATCGTGGCGGCCGCTGTTCGGCTTCGGACCGGGGGGGAATTCCGGACCATCACCCGGGACGAGCGCCGGATCCTGGTTGGTCGGCCCGACGCCCTCGACGTCGTCGCCCCGTTCGTCGAGGGCTTCGATCGGGTCGAGGCCCGGAACGAGGGTCAGGTCCACCCCCTCAAGGAACTCGAGTTTGCCCACCGGGCCATCGACGATCGGCGCAGTGCCCTCGAACGGGCGGTTGGCGTCCGCTTCCGCCGTAGTCACCCCGATTGCTGGTTGGTGGTCGATGGGGTTCTCCCTGACGAAGACCAGTGGGCCACCGATCCCAAAGCCATCGGGGTCTCCAAGAGCCACGCCACGCTTCCGTTCGGAGGCGAGGCGCTCTCCACCTATCTGTCGTTGCCCGAAGGTCATCGCACCTCGGTGTTCGAGCCAGCCACCGGCCGCTCGATCAAAGTGCATTCCTGGGGGCTCCGGCTCTGGCCCTACGAGGGGAAGGATCTTCTCCACGGACTGGTCCGGGTCGAAACGGCCGCCACCGCCGACCCAACGGCGCGAGCCGATCGGCTGTCCCGGTGGTTGTTGGCGGAGCGGGCGCCGTTGTCGCGGCCCGATCCGCGGTGGGATCGCCTGCTGTATGGGGTGGCGGCGGTCGAGCGCCACCTGAGGGCGCGATGATCGGCCGGGTCGTCGCCACCGAACTCAAGCCGAGCACGCCGCATCAGTTCCTGTTCTGGACGGCGCGCGACGCGGCGGTGGGCATCGGATCGATCGTCCGGGTCGAAGCGCCGGGCCGGGTGGTGTATGGCGTGGTGACCGACGCCTTTGCCTACTCCGATCTGGCCACCCCGATGGACGCCGTCTATGGCGCCGATGGCGATCCGCTCGCCGCTGTGGAGCCGAGCCACCGAAGCGAGATCCGGCTGTATCAGACGGCGGTGCTTCGGCACGAACCGGAAGAGCCGCTCCAAGCGGTGCCGCTCGGTGAAGTCCACCTGGCCACCGACGCCGACGTGGCGGTGGCGCTCCGGATGGACGCCTACACCACCGGGCCTCGGCCGACCGGCATTCCGATCGGCCTCTACGCCGCCGGTGGTCTCGAGGCCCCGATTTCGGTGGATGCCGATTTTCTCCTGGGTCCCGAAGCGGCCCACCTCAACATCACCGGGGTGTCGGGACTCGCCACCAAGACGTCGGCGGTCGAGTTCTTCCTCTCCGCCATTTTCGAGAAGTTCCCCGCCCACAAGGGCCGGATTGCCGCGCTCTGCTTCAACGTCAAGGGTCCGGACCTTCTATTCCTCGATCGCCCGGGGACCCTGACCGAGGAGGACCGCCGCCAGTATCAGCGGCTCGGAATTCCCGCGGAGCCGTTCAAGACGGTCCGGTACTTTGCACCCTTCAAGGCCGACGGCGTCAATCTCAACACCCTCCGGACCCATCCGGACTTGACGATCACCGAACCGCTGGTCTGGGGCCTCCGTGAGGTGCTGGATTACACGGAGGTGCTGCTCAACCGGGATGACATCGATGCCAAGGCCGACGCCTTCATCGACTTCCTGGCCGAGCGGGTGGTGGGGAAGGAGTTCCAGGACGAAATCACCGGGCGGCGGTTTGCGGTCCGAAGCTTTGCGGACCTCGAGGAGTTCTTCAAGGCCATTTTCGACTTTCTCGAGACGGTCGGGCGCGGGGCCGAGATCTGGCGCACGCACCACGTGGCCACGATCCGGAAGATCCGCAATCGGCTGGGCAACATCAGCACCCGATCGAAGGGACTCGTCACCGACGACGGCGAGGTCAACGACCTGCCCTGGGGCACTTGGGAGGATCGGGCGGTTTACGTCGTCGATGTGGCCGGGCTCGACCCGCTGGCGCAGGACCTCGTGTTTGCCCGGATCGTCTCGAAGCTTCGGGAACATCTCGAGCGGCGGGACCTCGGCGTCGAGCACGTGGTGGTCTTCGTCGACGAGCTCAACAAATATGCTCCGCAGGAAGGGCCAGATAGCTACGTCCGGAAGATGTTGCTCGATCTGTCGGAGCGAGGTCGCTATCTGGGCCTGGTGCTGTTCTCGGCGCAACAGTTCCGGTCGCAGGTCCACAAGCGGGTCGTCGGCAACGCGGGGACCGCCATTTTCGGCCGGCTCGACGCCGACGAGCTGTCGACGCCAGGGTACGGGATTCTCTCCCCCGCCATCAAGGCCAAGCTGGCTGCGTTGCCCAAGGGAGAGTTGATGCTTCGGCATCCGCATTTCACCCAGCCGATCTTCATCCGGTTTCCGCGGCCGTCGGTGCTCTCGGGTCGCGAAGGGATCGATCGGTTCCCGCCGGAGGCCGAAGTTCCGTTCGAAGACGCCGTGGCCCGTCGGCTCCGGGCCCTCGACCGGTCCGTCGCGGCCAACCGGGTCAAGGACCTGGTGGCTGGTCGGCCGACCGATGACGTGGTTCGCGCCCTTCATGCCACCATCCGGGCCCGGCCCGAGGACGCGCTGGCGTTCTTCCACAAGTGCCTGGGTCGCGAGGTCCGGACCCGAACGGTCGCTCCGAAGGCCGGCATCGCCCCGCTCCGGACGAGCGACGACCCCTACGCCTGATCCTCCAATGCTTCACGTCAATCATCTCGGTCACCTCCTGCTCGAACGGGCCCACCTTTCGCCG
>CADEGB010000221.1 GCA_902826755.1 uncultured Gemmatimonadota bacterium | reverse complement strand
ATAGCTCAGGAACACGACCAGGTCGCCAGCGGAGATCGCGCCAGAGCGGGCGAGCTGGGCCCCAACCACCAGCACCAGCGCGCTGGCCGCGGCGGTGAGCACGTCGACGGACCGCTCGAGCCGCGCCACCAGCACTCGACCTCGGACGTCGGCGTCTCCGGTGTCGCGTTGCTGCTTGGCGATCGTACCGGCCAGGCGGCCCTCCAGCGCCAGGGACTGGACCACCCGCATCGCGCCAAGCGTCTCCGTCAGGGCGGCCGCCGAGTCGCCCTCGCGGAGCCGCTGCATCCGGGCCGCCGTGTGGATGCGCGGGACCAGCCGCCAGGCGAGGATGCCGAACAACGGGAGGGCGATCAATGCCACGAAGGCCAGCCGCCAGTCCATCCACCACATGATTGCCGTCAGCACCGCGAGCGTCGCGATGTTGCCGAGCAACGGGAGCAGCGCCGTGACGAGGACTTCCTTGAGCAAGTCGACGTCGCGGGAGAGTCGCTGGACCAGATCGCCGGAGCGAGTCCGGGTGTGAAAGCCGAGGGACAAGCGCTGCAAGTGATCGACCAGCCGAAGCCGAACCGCGGTGAGCACCCGGTTGCCGGCGAGCGAGAAGCCCAGCGTGCTGAAGTAGGTGGCGGTGGATCGGAGCCCAACGACCAACACGAGCGCTATGCCGGCCAACGCAATCAGCGTCTTCGACTCCAACCCGTGCCACCCGCCGGCGCCGGGTGCCACGAGGTGGTCAATCACCAGCTTGAGTGGCCACGGTTCGAGCGACTTGAAGGCGATTTCGGCGCCCAGCGCCACAAAGGAACCGCCCAGGACCCACCGTTGCCCGAGCAGGTCGGCCTTGAAGGCCCGGACGAGCCGAGTGACCACGAGGCCGCCGGCCATCAGTAGCTGACCCCGGAGAGCGCCCGAGTGCGAGGGCGGGTCCGGACCAGTTGGAGGATCCGGCTCGCGGTCCGCTCCCAGGTGTACTCCGATTCGACCAGCACCCGGCCGCCACCGGCGATGCGATGCCGGAGCGGGCGGTCGCGGGCGAGCCGTTCGAGGGCGGCCGCGAGCGCCATCGAGTTACCCGGGTCGACCAGGAGCGCGTGGCGCTCGTGGATCAGGAGGGTGGCCAGCTGTCCGACCCGGCTCGCCACGACCGGAAGGCCGGCGGCCAGGTACTCGAAGACCTTGAGCGGCGAGAAGTAGCACTCCTGCTCGGGGTACGGGGCCACGGCGACGTCCATTTTCGCAAGGAGTCGCGGAATGGCGCTGGGGTCGACGGCTCCGGTCCACTCCACCCGATGGTCGAGTCCCCGCTCCGCGAGTCGAGCCGCGATCGGGGCGCGGTCGGGACCGTCGCCGACGAGCAGCAGGCGCGCCGCGGGAACCACGGTGGCGACCCGCTCAAAGGCATCGACCAGCGAGGCGAGTCCGTGCCACGGCTTCATCGTGCCGACAAAGCCGATCGTGAATCCCTCATGGGCTCCGGCCAGGCGCAGGTGGCGGAAGCGCTGCGGGTCGACGCCGTTAGGAATCGCGGCAACGCGGACACCGGCTCCCGCCACGCCGCGGACATAGCGCGCCACGTCCTCGGAGACGGCCACGACCGCCGTTGCCGCGCCGAACACCCGCTCGGCCACGGCCTCGGCTCCAGTCAGGTCGGTGGCTGATCGATACCGGAGGGACTCTTCGATCAGCGGGGCGTTGACCTCGAGGATGCCGGGGCGGCCAGCGAGCTGGGCCGCCGACATGCCGGCGTAGCTCCACAGGGCATACCGCTCGTAGTACACGTCGAACTCCCCGTGACGGCCGATGAGGCCGACGGTGCGGTCGTTCGCGTCGGCGAGCGACGCGGGCCGCGCCGCCGCGAAGTCGGGCAACTCCACGAGGGGTGTGTCGACGAGATCCTCGGGCGTTCGGCCCCCGGCACGGGCGGCGAACAACGTGACGGAGTGGCCAAGGCGCCGGAACGCGCGGATCATCTCCTGCACGTGGACGGAGCACCCCTTGGTGCCGTACACCGGGACTCCGCGATCGGTCGAGAGGTAGGCGATTCGCATCAGACGGTCTCCGTCAGGGCCGGGGCCATCGCATCGGCAAAGACCTGGCGAAGCGAGGTGCCGGCACGATCCAGGGCAAAGTCCTGCTCGATCCGCTGCCGGGCCGCTCGAGCCACCTCGGCGCCGCGACGCGGATCGGCGAGCACCCCGGCGATCATGACCCCGAGGTCGTCCGGGCTGCCGGTCGGTACGAGCCACCCGGACTGGCCATGGCTGATCGCCTCGGGAATCCCGGTTACCGGGGTCGCGACCACCGGGATCCCGGAGGCCATCGCCTCAAGCAACACGGTCGGAAGGCCGTCTCGGTCTCCGTCGGCGCCGACCACACACGGCGCCACGAAGACGCCGGACCGTCGCAGCAGGGCGGCCACCTCGTCGCGGGGCAGGGCGCCGTGAAAGTGGACCAGGTCAGCGAGGCCGAGTTCCCGTGCTTGGCTGGCGAGCGCCGCCGCGAGGGGTCCGGCGCCGACCAGATCGAGACCGATGGCGGTGCCCCGGCGCCGAAGGAAGTGGAGCGCGTCGAGGAGATCGGCAAATCCCTTCTTTTCCACCAGCCGACCCACCGCCAGCACCCGCCGGTTGCGTCCACCGATCTGCACGGGGTAGTCGGACAGGTCGATGCCATTGTAGATCCGAATGACTCGATCACTCGGAATGGTCTGGCGGGCGGCCAACGCCGCGAGATGCTGTCGGTTGAAGTCGCTGACCGTCACCACCCGAGCGGCGGAGGCTATCCGCGCGACCAGGATGTCCGGGTCGACATCGCGATGAAAGATGTCTTTGGCGTGGGCGGTGAAGGTGAACGGGATCCCGGCGAGCCGAGCCGCCTCGGCGGCGACGGCCGTGGCGGATGTCGCGAAGTGGGCGTGCAGCAGGGTGATCCCGCGATCCCGCACCAGGGCCGCCAGGCGGTCGGCCTGAGCCGAATCCCTCGAGTCGGCGGTCAGGTAGGTGACCGGATAGAGGACCCGAGCCACCGCCGGTTGCACCACGGATTCGTTCGGAGTCTTCAGGACGAAGATCTCGACATCGAGGCCCGCCGCCTGGTGGGCAAGGAGCTCCGCGACGATGAAGGTCTCGGAATAGCGGGGATACCGCTTGAGGACGTAGCCGATCTTCATGGTCACCCCGCGGCGGCGATGAGTTGGGGACGGGGCGCCAGCCGAACCCGGCGGGTCCGACGGGTCAAGGCGCGGGCCAGCAGACTGATCCGGTTGAGGCCACCGAAGTCGAGGCATTGACGCGCACCGACAGTTGGCGGGTTCGCGCCGGCAAGCCAACGCCCGATCCGGTCGGGGCCCGCCTCCTCCGGGAGGGCCACGTCGACCAGTCCGAGGGCGGCCAGTCGCTGGGCTCGAATCAGCTGCTCGGTGCGTGGGACGGTGCGGGGCACGACGAGAGCGGCCCGTTCGTGGGCGAGGATCTCGATGATCGTGTTGTAGCCGCCCATGGCCACGACTCGATCCGCGCGCTCGATCAGGGCATCGGCGTCCGGGGCAAACCGAAGGAGCCGAAGGTCGGCCCGCCCGGCCGCGAGGGTGGCGAGCGTTTGATAGTCGGCCTCGGGCATTTGGGGGCCGGCAACGAGGACACCCGTCACGCCTGTCGGGAACGGCGCCCTCGCAAAGGCATGCGCCAGCGGTCCACCGTCCTGGCCGCCGCCAACGAGACAAAGTGCGATCGGGCCGACGATGTCCGCGACGGCCGGGTGCTCACCTCGAGGATGGCGGCTCCGCGCCAGCGGATCGAGGTACCCGGTGTAGTGAATCCGCTCCTGGAGCTCCGGGCCGAATCCGAGCGCCACGGGGTCGTCGGCCACTCGACGATCGCCGTAGACCCAAATCGCATCGTAGAGCTCCCGGGCGATTCGGTAGCTGTCCTCCCGAGCCCATTCCGCCCGCACGACGGCCGGATCATCGAGCACCTCGCGGAGCCCGAGGACCAGCCGGGCGCGGCCCCGACGCCGGAGTTGTCGGAGCGTCGGCAGCAGCTCGCCGGCCAGGCCGCCCGGGACTTTGTCGACGATCACGAGGTCCGGATCGAACGCCTCGATGGACCCCGCGATCGCGCGGCTTCGAATTCGAATCACGGCATCGAGCGACACCGGCATCCGGCGTGACGAGTAGCGCCCGTCGGATCCCTTCCGGACCGCCGGGAGGGTCAGCGACTCGACCCCGGCCGGGAGTTCCCACGCCTGTGCCTCGCCGGCGCCGAAGACCATCAGTGTGGCTGGCTGGGTTCGGCTTTCGGACAGAGCCTGCGCGATCAGCAGGTTCCGGCGGGTGTGCCCGAGTCCCATCGTGTCGTGGGAGTACAGGACGAGCCGCCGGGTTTCGGTGTGCTCCATGTCCAACCGCCTTGCTTAGGATTCGTGTCCGCTGGCGGGAACTGCAAAGGCAAGTCGGGGACCGGCCCTGGCCAAGTCCACCCGTGGCGGGTATGTCGTTGCGGGGCAGAGACTTCGGGCTCGAGGCCCGAACGGGGCGGTAATCTGTTCGAGACCAGATCGATACGGTGGTGTCCCGGAATGGTACAGGCGTCCCCACGAGTGAGTCGTGATCGAAGGCCTCGCGCCAGCCGCATCGGCGGGGCGAGGCTCAGGTCACGGGGATGCTTGGTGGGGGCGAAGGAGTGGGAAGGACGGTGGAGCGAAGGAAGGGATGCGGGTCACCGCTGTGCACGGCGCAATGGTGTGGCTGCTTCGCCAAGTCAGGGCGTGATGGTCGCCCACCACCGTTCCAGCCGCGCGCACTCGGCTTCGGCCTGCGCCCGGACGAACAAGTCGCGGGCGGCCTGGACGTCGACCTCGGCCAAGTCTCGATTCCCGCGGGCGAGGTGGACCTCGGCGCGAGCCCACCGCGACTCCGCCTCGATGAGGGGCGAGGTTTGCCTGGCGGCCGCATCGATCGAGGCCGCGAGAGCGTCCGCCGCCAAGTCGATGTCACCGAGCGCTAGATGAGCCCGGCCCACCACTCGTCGGGCGTCCGCTTCACTCAGCACATCGCCGAGTTCCTCGAATTCGAGGGTTGCCAGCCCGCCGTCGGCCCGGGCCACGAGGGGCTCGCCGCGGCGAAGGGCCAGTTCCGCGCGGCCGACCCGCACCATGGCCGCGAGTCGCCGGTTGCCACAGTCGGTGGCGAACTCGATGGCCCGCCGCTCCTGACGATCGGCTTCGTCCAACTGGCCCAGGTCGCGAAGCGTAATGGCGATGTTGTGGATCGTCTCGCCAATGCCCGGGGTGAATCCGAGGCGCTGATACGCGGGCAACGCCACCCGATAGTAGCCAAGCGCGGCGTTGTGGTGTCCCCGGACGTTGGCGATCAGCCCGAGGTTGTTGGTGGCTCGAGCGCTGGTCAAATGGTCGCCGGCCCGGCCCGCGTCGCCGAGCGCCCGCTCGAACGCGGCCTCGGCCTCGTCGAGTTCGCCCAGTTCGAAGTGCGCCGCACCCAGCATGTTGATGGCCCGGCGCAGCGCCGCGGCGTCGTGGAGGCGTTCGGCCTCGGGAACGATCCACTGGAGACGGACCCGCGCCTGGCCCGTGTCGCCCTGGCGCAGTTCGGCCTCCGCCACGAGGAACTCCGCCTCGACGCGGCCAGCCAGCGGCGGGCGGGTGCCGATGGAGCGGACGGCGCTCCAGTTGGCTCGGCGTGCGAGCTCTCGGAGCTCGTCGAGCAACCCGTCTTCGGGGGTACGCGCGGACATCGACGGGGTCCTAGTAGGCCACCGCGTACCGGGTGAAGCCGAGGATCTTGGCGCTGTAGTCGTGGGCGCCTTCGTCGACGCTGGTCTTGACGGACTCCCACGCCGCCCCTGGCGCCTCTCGCATCCAGATCTGACTCAGCAGGGTCTGGACCTGATCGGCGGCGTCGACGAGGCCGTCGCCATTGCGATCCGGGTCGACCTCGAGGTAGCTCACCCAAAGGCGGGCCGGCTTGCCCTCGTTGAACTTAAGACCGGAGGGCTGGAAGTCGACCATCAGGCGGGTCGTATCCGCGATCGTGAGGGTGATGAGGATCGAGTCCGTGTTCGCGAACGCCGACCCGTCCGGCCGAGTCTTGAGCGCGCCCTTCGGGACCCGGAAACGGACGAAGCGGGTCGAGTCGATGGCGCCGGGCTCGGACCGGTAGTACAGCTCCGCCTGCCGGTCCTTCTTGGTGTGGGCCCAGAAGCTCACGGAGACCGCGGCAAATGACGGGGCGCCGGCAGCGTGGCGCAGGAAGACGAGGTCGTCCTCTCCTGCCGAGGCGAACACCGGCGAGACGGTTGGGTCGTTGGACCGGCTTGGATCAAACGGCGTCTCCGGCGCGGCACAGGCGCCCAGTCCGAGCAGGAGGATGGCGGCGAGGGGGCGGGGCATCATCAGGAATCCTCCGAATCGAGGTCGGTTGAGGTGTCGTCGAGGAGCCGCAGCAGGCGGGTCCGTGATACGGCCAGCCGGCGGGCGGCGGCGCTCTTGTTGCCTTGACAGCGGTCCACCATGGCGCGAGCGGCCCCCCGGGTGATTTCCCGCATGGTGGCGGGGAACGGGAGGTCGCCTCGGGACGTCGGCGATTCCGGGCTCGTCCGGAAGGCCAGGTCATCCGGGCCGATCGTTCCCTGCTGGAGCAGCAGGAGGGTTCGCTCCATGACGTTTCGGAGCTCGCGCACGTTGCCGCCCCAGCCATGCTCGAGCAGTCGCTCGGCGGCTGCCTGGGTCAGCGTCGGTTCCTCGAGCTGGTAGGTCGCGGCAAGCCGGCGGAGGAAGTGGCGGGCGAGGAGAACGACATCATCGCCGCGATCCCGGAGCGCGGGCAGCTGGATCGGAAGGACGTTGAGTCGGTAAAAGAGGTCTTCGCGGAACTCCCCTCGGGCCACCGCGGCAGGGAGGTCGACGTGCGTGGCCGCGATGACCCGGACATCGACCTGGCTCGACTGGGTGGCCCCAACCCGGCGGATGACTCGCTGGTCGAGGGCCCGGAGCAATTTGCCCTGCAACAGGAGGGGGAGGTGGCCGATCTCGTCGAGGAAGATGGTCCCGCCGTGGGCGACTTCGAAGAGACCGGGCTTGGCCGCCGTCGCGCCGGTAAAGGCGCCCTTCTCATGGCCGAACAACTCGCTCTCGAGGAGCTGTTCCGGGATGGCGGCGCAGTTCACGTCGACGAACGGCGCGTCTCGGCGCGGTCCGTTGTAGTGAATGGCGCGAGCCATGAGTTCCTTCCCGGTGCCCGTTTCGCCGGTGATCATGACCGTCAGCGTCGGTCTCGGGATCACCCGGGCCGCCACGCCAAGGGCGTGACGCAGGGCAGGGCTGGCGCCGACGAGTCCATCGAAGCGGTACTTCGCCTCCTCCCGTTCCGCGAAGGACCGGCGCGCTTCCTCATCGCGGATCGCCTGGATCCGCTCGACGATCCAGGAGCGGAGGAGGCCGAGGTCCTCGGGCAGGCAGAAGTAGTCCGTGGCCCCGGCCCGCAACAGCGCCATCGCAAGCCGGTGGTTCGGGTCGGCGCCGAC
>CADEGB010000220.1 GCA_902826755.1 uncultured Gemmatimonadota bacterium | reverse complement strand
ACGGCGAGCGATTTCTCGAGCACCGGGCATTCGCGTCGCTCGATACCATCGTGGGCAATCTGACCACGCGGTATCAGACCTGGATGCAACATCCGACCGAAGACGCATACTGGCAGCGGATGACACCGACCCGCGAAGAGTATGCCAGGCTCGACATCCCCGTCCTCACCATCACCGGCTATTTCGACGGCGACCAGATTGGCGCGATGACCTATTACCGTCGTCATCTTGCTGCCGCCACGGCAGCCGCCCGGGATCGACACTACCTGATACTCGGGCCGTGGGATCATCCCGGTACCCGGACCCCGGTCCCGTCGATCGGTGGGCTCACCTTTGGCGCCGCCAGTGTGCTCGACATGAACCGGCTGCATCGTGAGTGGTACGACTGGACCATCAAGGGCGGTCCCAAGCCGTCCTTTCTGAAGAAGCGCGTGGCATACTGGGTCATGGGTCCAGGTAGTGAGGGCGAATGGAAGTACGCCGACGATGTTGACGCGATTTCCGATTCCACCCTGACCCTCCATCTCGATGCCTCGGGGGGTGGCAACGACGTTCTCTACTCCGGGCGGCTCAGCCCGACTCGCTCCCCCGACGGGCGGCGGCCGGGGCAATGGACCTATGATCCGCTCGACGTGCGTGGCTTCGCGTTCGAAACGGCGGCCCCGCCGGCCGACTACTACAAGATGCAAACGCCGGTCTTCAACCTCATGGGCAACGGGCTGGTCTATCACACCGAGCCGTTCTCCGACGCGACCGAAATCTCCGGACGGCCCCGGTTGACGGCGTATATCTCGATGGACGTACCCGACACCGACTTCGAGGCGACGCTCTACGAAGTGCTGCCCGATGGCAGCGCGATCTACCTGGCGGACGACGCGCTCAGGGCGCGGTATCGCGAGTCGCCGAGTGCGGCCAAGCTGGCGGCGCCGAGCGAAGTGGCTCGCTACCGCTTCGACCAGTTCAGCTTCTTCTCGCGGACCATCGGGAAGGGGAGCCGGTTGCGCCTGGTGGTGCGATCGATCAATTCGATCGCGTGGGAGAAGAACTACAACGCTGGTGGGGTGGTGAACCGGGAGACGGGCAGGGACGCCCGTACGGCCCGGATCCAGCTCCACAACGACGCCCGCTATCCGAGCGCCTTGGAGTTGCCGGTCGTCAGGCCGGGCCGCAATCGGCTTTAGGTCGAGCACGCGAGTTGGGAGGAGGGGGCGTTCCGGGACGAACCGCATCGGAACGGGGACGGACCGCGATTGTGCCGGCGGTCCTCCAGCGATCACCTTTCCCCCGTGACCTGACGGGGGTGAGGCAGGTGGCGTACCAGTACGGTCAGCAAGCGGTTCGAACGGTCACGGCGGTCATGGCGCTCTGCGGCGGAACGCCAGTGGGCGGCGCGGCGCAGCCGGACTCGACCGGCACCCCCATCACGGTCCTCGGCCACCTCGTGTTGCCGGCTGACATTGGTGGCCGCCCAGCCCTGCTCGTGTTCGATCCGATCGACGGCGTCATCCTCGATCAGCGGTGGGCGCGAGCCAACGGGGTGCCGATCGTGGACGGCGCCGCGGCGGGGCACGGGGGTCGTGTCCAGGTCGGGGGCGCGGGTGGGGAGCGCCGGGAGGCTTGGTTTGCCCGGGACCTCGACGTCGTGGTTGGCGGTGTCGCCACCGCCGCCACCCGGGTGGTGCTGCCGCTCGATTCGCTGCTGAGGGAGGCCATCGGCCACCGGGTCGACGGCCTGGTCGGTCTCTCGGCGTTTCCCGACGCGGTCGTCGGGGTCTCTCCGGGCCGAGGGCTCCTCCAGATCACGCCGCGGTCCCGGTTCGCGCCGCCCCACGGGGCCCGGGAACTGCCGGTTCGCTACGACCGCGGCGTTCGGCCTATCCTCACCCTCGGCCTCCTCCTTCCCGATGGTCGCTCGATTTCGGCGACCACCTACTTCGACTTCGGGATGTCGGGCAACCTCCGGTTTACTACGGCGTTCGCCGATCGGATCGGGATCGTGGCCGCCTATTGCTCCCGGCGGCTCCCGACGGCCGCCGACAGCAGCGAGGTCGGGCTGGGCGGGGCGCTCTCGAGCCTTCGGATCCGGGTTCCCGCCGTGACCTTGGCCGGCGCCTCGCTCGCCACGGACCTGGTGGCCACCGTGGCGCGGGAGCGGGTCGGCGCTGACGCGTCGCCGGCGTGGGATGTGTTGGTCGGGTGGGGGCTGATGCGCGGCGCCGACTGGTGGTTCGATGCCGGCGGAGGTCGACTTTGGGTCCGGCCCCAACCCGGCACCCTGCCACCGAGAGGCAGCGCCGAGGCCGGAGTCGCGTTTCAGCCGATCGATGGCACGCCGTCGGAGCCGCTGGTGGTGGCGGCCGTCGAGCCTGGATCGGCCGCGGCGGCGGCCGGCCTGCGGACCGGAGACTCGATCCAGGTCGTGGCGGGTGGCCCGGTGTCCGGGGTCGACGCCGAGCGGGTGGAGACCATGCTCTCCCGCCGCGCGGCCGCCGTCGTCGATCTGGTTGTCCGTGGCGGCGGTGGCGTCCGTGCCGTGTCGATCCGACCGCGCGAATCCCTCCGACCTGCCGGGGGGTGCTGATGCTCCTGGCCATTCTCGCCGGACTCATCCAAACGGCCGCGGTCGTTTCCGACTCGACCCTGCGGATCCCCTCGGCCGCGGTACGGCTGAGCGCCACCATGACGGCCCCGGCGAGTGGATCGCCGCGGGCCGCCGCCGTGCTTGTGTCGGTGGCCGGACCGGACGATCGCGACATGTCCCTCGGTCGTCTCCGGATTCTCGGGGACTTCGCCACCGCGCTCGCCGAGGTCGGCATCGCGTCGATTCGATACGACGACCGCGGGGTGGGCAAATCCGAGGGTGACTGGCGCCAGACCTCGTTTCCCGACCGGACGGGCGACGTCTGTGCCGCCCTCCAATATCTCCGGACTCGATTTCCCGCTGTCCCGCTCGGCACCATCGGCATGAGCGAGGGCGGCGGCCTGGCGCTTCGCGCCGCGGGGCAGTGCGGTCCCGCCGCGTTCCTGGTGCTGCTGTCGACGCCGGTTCGGCCCGGTCCGGTGGAACTCGCGGCACAGGTCGATCGACTCGTGGCCTCGGCACCGGTTGGGGACTCGGTTCGCGCGGCGTTCAAGGTGGAGGCCGCCCGGCTGATCCGGGTGGTTCGCGCTGAGCCGCCGGCCGGCGGACGGGACAGCGTCCTCGCGGTCCTTCGCGGACCGTTTGGACCCATGTTGTTGCCTCCGTTCCGATTCGTCCCTCGCGACCCGGAAGGACAGGCGGCCTTTCTTCTGTCACCGTGGTATCGGTCCCAGCTCGACTATGACGTCGGTCCCGACCTGCGGGACGTCCGGGCGCCGGTGTTGGCCGTCTACGGCGGACTGGACCGCAACATCGATCCGGCGGCCAACGACAGCGTGCTCCGGTTGGCACTGCCCGGTGCCACGATCCACCGGATGACAGGCCTGAATCACATCCTCCAAGAGGCCCGAACCGGGTTGCCGGCGGAGTACGCCACCCTGCCGCAGGGGATTGCGATGCCGGTGGTCAGGGTGGTGGTCGAATGGGTGCTCGGCCAGGTCGGGCCGAAGCGAGCGGGGCCGTCCAGCTGATGCCGTGACCTCCAACGATCGAGGGATCCGATGCAGCGCAGATTCGTGATGGCCGGCTCGGTCGGCTTGCTGCTCATCGCCGCGGCGCACGCCGCCGGCCATTTCGGCCCCCGGCCGACCGACGCGGCGTTCCAGTCGGCCTGGCGCGCCATGGAGGGGGTCACTCTGTCGCTCGGGTTCGGCTGGCGACCGTCGCTGGTCGATGTCTGGCAGAGCCAGAGTCTCACGATGCTGGTGCTGGTGGCGGCGTTAGGTGCCATCAATCTGATGGCGGCCAGGGCGGCCGCCGGCACGCCCCTGGTTCGGCCCATCGTCGTCACGTCCGCCCTGGCCGCCGGGGCTTTGTCGCTGGCCAACGCGACCCACCGGGTCGGCCTTCCGGCGGCGTCCTTTGCCGTCGTCGCGGTGCTCTTGACGGTGGCGGCGGCCCGGCGTCGGGAATGACCGGCGCCGGGTCACCGCCGCACTCGTCAACCCGCGCGGTCGTACACCAGGGTCTCGACCGGCAAATAGCTGGTCCCGCTGTCGGTCGAGAGTTCCCACACCTGGCGGAACCGATCGGTGCCATCGGCTATCCAGGTCACCCGGATCGTCCGACCCGCGCCGGCGGAGCCCACCAGCACCATCTGCCCGTCGACCAGGTCGCCGCGCAGCGCCAGCCGAACGCCCTCGGAGGTGACGTATTCCCGATACCAGTTCAGGGCCACGATGTCGAGCGCAGCGAACCCGAGGACCTGATGGTCCCGCCGACCCTCGAACCGCTCTTCCACCAAGCAGTCGCCAAGGTCCTTGGTGATGGCGCTGCGGCCGATGCGGGACCCGTCGCCGCCCCGGCTCACCTGCCAGGTGCCGACCGTGAAGTCGAACCGGTGGAACCTGAGTCGGGCCGGGTCGGCGCAGAGGCCGGACGGCGCCGGGGTGGCCGGCGGCAGGTCGCTCCGGACGTAGGTCCCTTCGAAGAGCCGGCTGAAGGTGGTACCATCGTCGGTCGATCGATCCCAGGTCTGGAGCACTCGGCCGTGCTTCTGCCGGCTCCACTCCAACCGATCGATGGCCAGCGGCCCGTTGAACTGGACCGGCCGGGTCTGCGACAGGATCATGCCGCCGGCCCGGGTGGCGCCGCCCTCGAGGATGAGCGACCCCCCGCCCCCGTCGACCCAGAACTGATGCCACTTCCCGGTGGCGTCGTCATAGCTGTTCAGGCTCCGGCCGGGGAAGCCGTTGCTCGCCACCCATCGCTCCGTCACCGCGCAGCCGGTCAAGGTCCGTTCCACCCGGTTGGTGCCGACCACGCCGGTTCCCTCGCGTACCTCCCAACGTCCCAGCCAGAAGTTGAATTCCCGATACCGCCGGCCCTCGCATCCTCGGCGGTGGCCGGTTGCCAGGAAAGGAATCGAGGTGGCGTGCCTCGGCGACGCGGGCGACGCGACGTGGAACTCGGGGCTCGGCGCCAGGACCTGATCGTCGCTGCCGCAGGCGGCCAGCAGGAGGGGCAACAGCGCGGCGCGGGGAAACGAAGAACGCGACAAGGGACACCTCACGTTAGGGTGAATACCGGCCGCGACGAGCGCCGGCGCCTGCACCGTATCGCCCCCCCGGTGTGGCTCCAACGACCACGGGACGAACGGCACCACGTCAGGTCCAGCCCGACCCGTCCCGGTCGCCGGGTGGCGGCCGGCGCGCCTAGCTTGCAGCGGTGACGGATTCCTCGGTGCTCCGGCCAGCAACGCCCCGCTCGCGCTGGGTCGTGGGGTTGGCCATCGGCGTGCTGCCGTGGGTCCTGCTGGGTCTGGTGCGTGGTCTCTTCCGGATCGGGTTCGGGCAGCCCGCGGATCCCGGGCTGGTCCTCGGCCGTTCGTTGGCCATGGCGGCCTTCTGGATTCCCGTGGCGCCGCTACTCTATCGCCTCGGTCAGCGTACTCGTTCGCCGACCCGGGTGCTCCTCGCGCCGGAGGCCTTCCTGGCCGTGGCGATCGAACCCGTCTGGGCCGGGATGGTCGTCCGTCCCGACGTGTTCCTCGACGGCGTGTCGTTCGGCACCTGGGTCATCGATCGACTCGATCTCAATCTGTTCACGGCGGTGGCGGTGGTGGGCATTGGACTGATTCGCCGTCACGCGGCCGACCGACTGGCGCTGGCCGCCGCCGAACGGGGCCGCGCGGCCGCGCTTCGTCAGGCCGAGTTCGATCTCCTCAACAGTCAGATCCAACCTCACTTTCTCTTCAACGCGCTCAACACCCTCGCCGAACTGGTCCACCGCGACGCCGCGCTGGCAGGCAAGTTCCTGGGCAACCTCGACCGCCTCTTCGAGCGATCGGTCGCCGCCGATGGCCGTCCCGAGACGAGCGTGGCGGACGAGTTGGCATGGCTCCGGGCCTACCTGGCTGTTCAGGAACAGCGATTCGGCCCCCGGCTGGCCGTCGAGATCGCGGCGCCGGACGAGGTGCTGGCATTGGCGTTGCCGACGCTGGTGCTCCAGCCGCTGGCGGAGAACGCCGTCAGGCATGGGGTCGAGACCGTGGCGGGTCCAGCGCGGATCCGGGTCGTGGCCGAGCGGGCCGGCCGGCGGCTCCGGGTCACCATCACCAATACGGTCGGAGCTGGTGGCAGCGGCGCGCCGGGGCTCGGCATCGAGAACGCGCGGCGCCGGCTTGCCCATGGGTATGGTGACGACGGCTCGCTGACCTTCGAACGAGGCGCCGCGCTGGCGGTCGTCGTGCTCGAGGTGCCAGCTCGCCCGCCCGCAGCCCCGACGGCGGCGGTCCCCGATGAAATAGCCGCCATTCCCAGCGGGCGACGGCTTTCGAATCGGACCGGACTGCTGTTGGCCGTGCTCGGCTGGGCGGTGGTGCTGACGCTCTGGCAGCTCGCCGTTCGGACCAGCGCGAGTCTCACTGGCGCGCCAGCCTGGGGTACCTCCCTGATGGTCGCGGAAGCGGTGGCCTATCTCCTCGTGACCGTGGGCGCGGTCGTCCTGATCGGCGTGCTCCACCGGCGCGGCATCGGGCCGGCGACGCTTTGGATCATGGGAACGGTCGTCGCGGCGGGGCTGGCCGCGGGCGCGGCCGTCGCGATCGTCGACACCACGGATCCGAGCGGTAACGCGGGCTGGCTGATGGCCAACTGGGCCGAGCAGCGATTCGCGATCCTCGGCGCGATCCTCGTGGGCGCTCATAGCTGGTGGCAATACCGCACCCGGGCAGACGCGGCGGCCGCCACCGATGCGCTCCGCGAGGCTGCCGAGCGGACTCGGTTCTCCCAGCTCCGATGGCGAGTTCAGCCCGGCCTGGTTCGCGACGTTTTGCGTCAGGCTGGTCGCCTGGCGCCGACCGATCCCGACGGGGCGGAGCGGGTTACGCTCGGACTTTCGCGGCTGCTCCGGGGGATGCTGACGGACCCGGATCGGAACTGGGCGCCACTCGCGGACGAAGTGGAGCGGGCGTCCAATTTGGCGGCGCTCCATCAGGCGCTCGACCCGGAGGCCGTGCCGTTTCAGCTGGGTCTGACGGACAACCCGGATCAAGCGGTTCCCCGTGGTGCTCTGACGGAGCTGATCGGCACGCTTGCCGCGAGCCGGCGTGGAGCCCGGCGCCACCTCGCCAACGTGACGGTGAGGTGGTCCACCAGCGAGCGCGCCTTTCACTTCATCCCGGCCGCACCGACCGACGCGGCCGAAACCATCGCGGCCCTGACGAAGGCCATCACGGGCACGGGCCTGGGCCGTCTTACCAGGGAGGCGGACGGGGTGGGGTGGAACCTGGCTGCCGTGTCGATCCATGAACCGACGGACGATCGGGCCCTTGAATTGGAGGCGGCATGACGGGAGGGAGTCAGCCGATTCGCGCGGCGCTGGTGGATGACGAGCCGTCGGCCCGCCAGCGACTCCGCCGCCTGCTGACCGCGAGGCACCCGGACGTGACCATCACCGTCGAGGCGGATTCGGGC
>CADEGB010000219.1 GCA_902826755.1 uncultured Gemmatimonadota bacterium | reverse complement strand
GCCCGCAGCGCGAGTTCGAGGTCGTGGTCGAACTGTCGGAGCAAGCGACGGAGGATCCGGAATCCGATCCGCAGATTGGTCTCTGGCTCGAGCAGTTCCCGTCGGGAAATGGTTGGCTCGATTTCCCGCGCCGTGGCCAGCCGCACCTGGGCCAGGCCAAGCGCGTTCCGGTTGGACTCGACCCCGGGTCGGAACCCGCTCTCGACCTTGACCAGCTGGAATCCGAGTGAGGGATGCAGTCCTTCCGCCAGGGCCGCGTCGTAGATCGACTCGGCCACGTTGGCCGGGATCCGGTACGCGGCCGAATATTGCCCGATCCGGGTCAGCCGTTCGACCTTGAGGTCGGTGACGGCGAGCCGCCCCTCGAGCGCCTCGACCTGGGAGCCGAGCCGCGCGATTTCCCGGTTGGCGTCGAGGTTCTCCGATCCGGCCGATCGGTCGGCAAAGAGGGTGTGAGACACGCTGAGTCCGATCCCCACGACCAGTCCCCCGACGAGGAGCATCGATCCTCGCTGGAGCACCCGCAGCACGGTGGTTTCGATCCAGCTCACTCGCTACCTCCTCTCGGGATCGGCGTCGGAACGACGGAACTCGCCGCTCTTGCCGCCGGTCTTGGCCACCAGGCGGATCGGGCCGATCTCCATGGTCCGATCGATCGCCTTCACCATGTCGTACACCGTCAACCCCGCCACGCTCACCGCGGTCAACGCTTCCATCTCGACGCCGGTCCGGGCGGTGACCCGGGCGGTGCCCGCGATCCGGACCCCGGGAAGCGCCTCATCGAGCGTTAGGTCGACCTCGACCTGGTCGAGGTTGAGCGGGTGACAGAGCGGGATCAGCTCCGCCGTTCGCTTGGCGCCCATGATGCCCGCCAATCGGGCGGTGGCGAGGACATCGCCCTTCTTGACTATGTTGTCGCGGATGGCCGCAAACGCCTCGGCCGACATCCGGACCCAGCCTTCAGCGGTGGCCACCCGGGCCGTCTCCGCCTTGGTGGACACGTCCACCATCCGGGCGCGTCCTCGGTCGTCGACGTGGCTCATGCCCATAGGGCCTCCGCGAGTTCGCCGGTCAGGGTAGCGAGAATCAGGTGCGGGTTGACGTTCCCGAGCGCGGAATCGCGGGCGGTCTCGACGGATCCGAGCGCCGCGAGGCAGCGGTCGGGGGCTACGTCCCGGAGGGGCTCGACCACCGATCCTCCGCCTCCGGCGGACGCTCGGGCGGCCGCGCCGAGGGTGAGCGCAAGCGAGTCGAGCAGTGACGAGAACTCCCCCCGGGCGGCAAACGACCCTTGCTTGAGCACCCGCTCGAACCGGGCTGGCCCGCCCTGACGACAGATGGCGAGCAGTTGATCGGCCTGGGCCAGCGAGCCGGCGGAGGCGCTGGCGTCGAGGGCGCGGCCCAGAGACCCTTCCGCGGCTTCCGCGCGAATCCGCCGATCGGTGGCGCTCAGGGAAGGGAGGTAGTGCGCCAGACCCTCCTCCATCGCGTCGGGGCCCAGGCGGCCAAGCCGAATGGGCACGGCGCGGGACCGGATCGTGGGGAGCACCCGGCCCGGGTCGGTGGTGGTCAGGATGACGGTGGTACTGGCCGGAGGCTCTTCGAGGAATTTGAGGAGCGCGTTGGCGGCCTCCTGGCTGGATTCCTGAGGGACGAGCCGCTCGGCGTCTCCGACGAGGATTACCCGACGGCCGCCCATGACGGTGGTCAGGGCGGCGGTCTTGAGGAGGAGCCGGGCGGAGGCCACCCCATGCATGGTAAGGCCTTCCGGCGGGGCGTAGACCGGGTTTTCCCGGCGGGCCGCCATAATCTCGCCGAGGACCTCTTTGACCTCTTCGACCTGTTTGTCGGGATCGCCGGCCTTGGGCCGGAGGATCGGGACGAACCAGTGGAAGTCCGGGTGGGCCAGGTCGTTGGTCAGCCGGCACCCCTGACAGGTGCCGCAGGGGGCGGCCGCCGCCCCGCCCTGGCAGAGCAGGACCGACGCGAGCCACCGGCTGAGCGTCTGCTTGCCGACCCCGGCGCCTCCGGTGACGAGGAGGACCTGGGGCAGGCGGCCTGAGCGGAACGCCGTGAGGAGGTCCTCCCTGACTTGCTGGTGTCCGAAGAGCTCGACCGTCTTCATGGGCGGAAAGATAGTGTTGAGCGAGGGCCGATTGTAGTGTTGCGCCAGTGCATAACTCTATTGGATTCAATGGCTTACTGTGACATTTCTCACTTTGCTCCTCACTTCTGAACCTCATGGGGTCTCAGGAATTAATAGTTAGCGCTAACTTGTGTATTTGCCTAGGGTGTGACCACTGTCATTTTCACGCTATCATGATTTGCTGCAACAACTTACCATGTTTGTTCCATTCTAACGGATATTTTGAGCGAAATCGTCCATTTTCCCAGGTTTTTTCGTCGGGAGGAAGCCGTGGCCTTGGAGTATTGCTCCGAGGGGGCGGGGCGCATACCTTATGCGGCGCTTTGGGTAGTACCTGATCCCGAGTAGCTCAGTTGGTAGAGCAGCTGACTCTTAATCAGCGGGTCACAGGTTCGAGTCCTGTCTCGGGAGCTTTAATTGACAACGACTTACGCCAGTCGTCGGGCTGGCGTTTGGCGTCTCAGGAACCCAATAGGAACCCGCCTGAAATGAGGCGATAGCGTCTGACGACTCGTCGAAACTCGGCTGGCCCCCTGTTGGTGATCGCGCGGGGCGCCTCAACCAGACCCAACCGGGAACGAGTCTCCTGAGCGCCTGGCAGACGGCCCTCGAGATCCCGACAGATCCCCAGCTGTAGCTAACGGCCTCAAATTGTACAGAAATCACGGAGATAGTTGCACACTCGGGTCGATCCCCTGGTCGACCCGTTCCTGACGTCGGATTCGCGGGCCGACCCGATCAGTACCAAGCTGGACCTCGACTCCGACGGACGAGGTCCGGGTGTACGGATGGGACAAACTCGTGCTGCTCAAACACTTGCTGGAACAGGGGGCTGTCGACGACCGCGATTGCCGAGCACGCCGGCGTCAGTCGGGGCTTGGTCTACCACCTGCTGCGGACGGGCCAGCTGGACCGGGATCTCGCCGCCCCACGCCCCAGTCGGGCCCGGGCGCCGGGCCCGCAGCGCCTCGATCCCTACAAACCGATCATCGCCACCCGCCGTGGCCCTCCTCGACGCGCAGATCGGCCTCCGGAACAGCCGCCGCCTACAGACCGCGATGCGCTCCTCGCGGCTCCCCGGGATCAACACGCTCGCCGACTTCGACTTCACGTTTCAGCCCTCGGTCAAGCGGGACCAAATCGACAGCCTCCACTCGCTCGGCTTTCTCGACCGCCGGGAGTACATCATCCTCCTCGGCCCGCCCGGGGTCGGGAAGACCCATTTGGCCCTCAGTTTGGCCGTCGCCACGGTCGAGAGTTGGCGGCGGGTCTACTACGCCACGCTGGCCGAGCTGATCGCGTCCCTGGAAGAGGCCCAACAGGCGGGGACGCTGCAGCACCGGCTCAAGACCCTGGGCTTCTCGACCCTGATGATTGTCGACGAGATCGGCTATCTCCCCATCTCCCGGACCGGGGCGATGCTCTTCTTTCAGGTCATGGCCCGCCGGTATGAACGGGCCTCGACCATCCTGACGAGCAACAAGACCTTCGAGGAGTGGGGGGAGATTTTCGGGGATGAAGTCATGGCTGCCGCCCTGATCGACCGCCTCCTCCACCACTGCCATATCGTGAACATCCGGGGGAACAGCTACCGGCTCCGGCACCACGCCGACGTCCGCAGCGCCCTCCGCGGGCCCCCGGCCAAACCGAAAGAGAAGGCCGGACGGGAGGCTGATCGACGGACTGCGAGGTCTGATTGCGTTCCACCACTTCCACCTAGCTTGGTCGACGGTCTCGTCAGGGGCCGACACTTCGCGTCTCAAGGTTTTCGAGGCCTTGGCGCAGGTTCTCCCGGAGGACGACCAGGCCAGCGATGCGAGGGAAGTAGAGGGGCTCACCGAAGAGCTCAATCAGCTCGAGGCGGCGCTTCTCGCCTCGACACTCCCCACCGCGCTCGTAGATCTGTTGCTCCCACCACGTCTCGATGATGCGGAGGGCTCTTTACGAGTACCGTGCCCGGGGGGCGGCGGTCCGGGCAGCGGTTCTGGTTACTCTCGTGGAAAGGCAGGCCTGGGCGGACGACCTCGAGCGGGCGGCCGACCACCCCGCCGTGAACGAATTCGTGGCGATGCTGGTCAAGGCAGAGCGCATCGCCTCGTGGGGTGTCCGGATCGGAAAGCTCGCCAAGTTTGGTCCGGCCGCGGTCAGGGTGGCGGGGCCAGTCGTTCGGCAGCTGATCACGGCGGCCAAGGAACTGAACCCGTTCTTCGTCGGAGGGGCCGAACGAAACTTCTCGGTTCCGCCGTGTTCGACCGGATCGCGGCCGGCCTGCGGTTGGCCGCGAGGTCCGGGGTGCTGCGGGTCCCGAGGGGTCGCAAGGCAGGCAGTAGCCCCCACGTCGGCGTCGGGATCAGTACAGATCGACCTTCATCGACCCCAAGTCCTTCTTTAGACTGGCGAGCGGGCTGTAATAACCGCCCGATGCGTGGTGAATCCCGAAGAAGATGGCGGGATTGGCGGTGGAGCTGAATCGGAACACGGGACCGCCGCTGTCCCCCGCGACGCTCGAATAGTTCGCCTGGTTTTGGCACAGGAAAGCCAGGTTGCCGGGAATCGTTACGCCTCCGATGTTCTGGTAGGACGCCGAGTCGGGGAACATCGTGATGCAAGTTTGAAGGGGAGAGCCACCGGTGAGGCCGCTCACTTGGCCTACCTTGAGCTGTAGTGTGCCCGACGGTGGCGTGGCGGTTTGATCAAGGAATAATGAGTCAACCCACACCCACGAGGGAAAAACGGAGCCGGCGCCCGGCAACGCGATTATCCCTCCACCCCACAGGGTATCGACTGGGTATTTGAGCGCGGCAGCATCGCTAGATCGGCACACAGACCCGGCGGGACAGTTGGTGAGGCTCGACGACGGTGCCGGATCTCGAAAGTCCGTGGTCGCGATCTGCGGACCGAATGTTGGAACGGGCTGGGAGAAGACCGTCTGGGCCGAGGGCGTGTCCAAACCAAGCATCTTCTCGGTGCAATGCGACGCCGTGATCCAGTAGCTGCCGGACTGACCCACCAGCTGAACGTTCGCGCCGATCGTGCAATTCCTAGTCGAGCCGCGCGTGGTCAAGACCCCATTTCGTGTCGGGATCACTTGGCCGATGAGACTGTCGCTTTCTGGAATTGGCGCAGCCACGACGCGCGCTTCAACCGCCTCGGCTGGCCATTCGCGGGAGGCAACCAACGTGTTGACTTGAGTGACCATATAGGAGGATCGCACTCCGACGACCACCCGGTTACTGACCTCGTCGACGTCGGTGGAGACGAGCCCAGCGATCCCAGCGTCTTCGATGGCTCGTCGCCATTCAAACAGCTGAGAGAATAAATAGGCCGCGGATTGAAAGGTGATCTCGGCCGTTCGATAGAAACCAAGCTCAGTCCCGGACGCCACGAGACGCTCCCGAACCAGCTCGGCCGCCGTGTCCGGGTTGCCATCATCCGTCAACCGCACGACGATGGAGTTCCCGTCCCAGTAGGCACCTCCGAAGCCCGGAACTCTCGAGCCAAGAAGAAGGAGCTCCTCATCCAGGCTCAGGTCGTCGCTCTCACCCGCGCCGACGTCGCTCGCGAGTTGCGGGATATTGCGTTGGTGCGGCTCGGCCACGGGGTCAACCGCGCACCCAGTCGAGCCGACTGTCATGACGGCAAGAGCGATGTGGAGCTGGGGTGAAACGGCGCGACGACCGGATCTTTTCATATCGCCTTCTTGGAACCTAGTCCATCATTCGACCACCTGAAATTCAGTGCTGCGACGAATCACGATATCAGGGCCGGGTCCGGCGAGTCGGTACAGGTCAACCCGAAGCCGATAGCGGCCAGGGCTCACCCGCATCGGCCGACCCAAGGATTGACTGCCTCCGCCTGGCGCCAGCGCAAATCCAATAGACGGGCAGACTAACGGGGGTTCGCTGGCCGCGGACCACCGTCCCGCAACCAACACTTCGAGGGCGGAGTTGTCACAAAAACTGAACGTCAGGTACGCTTCGCCGTTGTTGGTCACGAGTAATGTCAGGTAGGAGCCTGTCCGGACTTCGGATGTCTCGGGTACGATGGTGACCGCGTAGTCGGTATCCGGTTCAAGGTCTTCTGGCTCCTTGACGCTCGCCGGCTGGTGGGAGCAACCGAGAACTACCGCCACTAAGGTCACTGGCCAACATTTCATGATGACCGCCCGGAAGAAGCCACGGTAATTCGGTCGGAACTGACAAGACGCTATTATCCATTCACATCACCGTCAATCCCTGGTTATTTCCAGGGCCGAATGGCCCTGATTGCTCCTGCCGGAGGAACTCGACCGCCTGGCGGCGAATCTGCGGCGGGCGGCGCAATGCGGAGCCCTGCGGATTCCGCCGGGCGGCCAGTCGCCGCTACGCCGTCGAGGGAACGGACAGCCCTGGTTACGTAGCTCGAGCGAAGTAATGGGACCCGAGCGCGGCGCGGGCCGGTTCGAAGCGGCGAAGGATGTCAGGGGGAAGTTGGCAGGGACCGCCAGCTTCGGGCGCCTGGGTGGACCCGACGAAAACCCCGTCAGCCGAGATTGGCGATCGCGTCCTTCAGTTCCTGGTTCGAGAACGGCTTGGCGAGGATCCCCGCCGCTCCGAACTTCCGCGCTACCGTCAGGTACTCATTGGCGTTGACCCGGCCGCCACCCGAAATCGCCAGAATGCGGACCTGACCGTCGAGCTTGCGAAGCTCCTGGATGAGCTCGAGGCCGTCGGTGTCGGGCATGATCAGGTCGGTGATGACGAGATCGGGCCGATCCGCCCGAAAACGCTGCAGCGCTTCGCTGCCGCTGGCCGTGCTGGTTACGGCATGCCCGGCGCGCTCCAGCATCTGATGGATCGTGCCCCGGCTCAGGTCGTCGTCATCCACCAGCAGAATCCGCATTCCCGCTCCACTCTGGGTGCCACAGTCGCGCAAAGATAGTCACCAGCATCGGCTCCGCCACCCTCCGGCTTGAGATCCGGCACGGCTGGCCGATAACCCCCGGAGTATGATCGCCACCCGCACTTCGTTCGAGACCCTGATCGCTTGCCGGCCGCTGCCCGGTCTCCGCGAACCGTCCGACCTCGGCCTGGCCGTCGACCACGACGGGTCCTTGCTGCTGGCGCTGATCGATGGCGTTGGCCAAGGCGTGGCGGCGGCCGCGGCCGCCGCGGCCATCGGCGGGGTCGTCCGCCGGATGGCGGCCCGCCCGACAGCCGAGATGTTCGGGGCGGCACACGCCGTTGCCATCGAGACCGCGGGCGCCTCGTTGGCCACGATCCGCATCACCCCCGCGAGTCGCCTGCTCCAGTTTGCCGGGATCGGCCGCGGGTACGGCGCCATCACCGGCGACGCCGAGCGGGTCCTGACCAGCGAACCGGGCCGGCTCGGGGTCGGGCTCGCCAAGGTGCCCCCGATCCATGAACTCCGGTG
>CADEGB010000218.1 GCA_902826755.1 uncultured Gemmatimonadota bacterium | reverse complement strand
CTGGATCCTCTGATAGGCCGCCAGCGGAACCACCTTCCGCCCCACCACTTCCGCCTCGGTCCGGTACGGCCGACCGGCGACCACCTTGTCCGCATAGCGACGCCCGATCCCCGGCACGGCGGCGAGATCCGCGGCGGAGGCCCGGTTGAGATCGAGCATCCCGGCCGGCAGCGGGTCGAGCACCCGCGACTGTTCGTCGGGGCCAACCGGTGAGGCGTGGAGCCGATGTTCGAGCGCGAGGTACACGCCCGGCGGGAGCACCTGCCGCTCGACCAGTTCCCGCCGCGAGGCGAACGGCCGGGCCTGGACGATCTTGGCCGCGTAGAGCCGGCCGATCCCCTTGAACGCGAGCAGTTCCTCGAGTGACGCCCGGTTCAGGTCGATGACCTTGGCGTCCGGGGCTGCCGGGGGAGCACCCGGACCCGGGTTCATCGCCACCATCAGCACGAACAGCCCGGCGGCCTGCAGCATGATTCCTCCGCGTTGAATGACGTCCGCCCCACTCGGCGTTCGATCCTAACGCGGGGACCCCCAGGAAGGTTTCCAACCCGGCCCAAGGGCCGCCCGCAACGTGTCATCTTGACGCGGGACGGGGTCTTCATCGTTCGGCCGAGGAACAGGCTAATTTCCAGCATCCCGATTCCGAGGCTTTTCCGCATGACTCTTCCCACTGGCCGCGTCGTCCCCGGCGGCATCCTCCTGCTCCTGACCAGCCTGGCCGGGTGTGGCAAGGGGGGTGGCGGCGGCACCGCCGCGGCTGGCGTGCGCGATAGCGCCGGCATCGCCATCGTCGCCAACACCGGGCCCGTTTGGGCCGAAGGCAAAGGGTGGCGCATTGGGGACACGGCCATGGTCGATATCGTGGGCGGCGGGACGCCGGAAACCGACTTGAGTCAGGTCAACGGCGCCGTCCGCCTCGGTGGTGACCGGATCGTGGTCGCGAGCGGGCTCTCCAACGCGATCCGGTTCTTCGACAATCAGGGCAAGCTGACCGCGACGATGGGCCGGGCCGGGGCCGGCCCCGGCGAGTTTCAGGGCCTCGGCGGCCTCTGGCGAACGGCCGGCGACTCGGTCCTGGCTTCCGACATGATGCTCCAGCGTCTGACCCTCGTGACGCCGGCCGGGGCATTTGCCCGCAACTTCTCGTTAGGCGGGCAGGCCGGCCTGGCCGCCGCCCCGACCGGGGGTCAGTTCGGCATTGCGCTGCCGGTCGGGCGGCTGGCCGACGGGGCGGTGGTCGGCCTCCGGATGTCGTTCCGGATCCAACCCGGCGAGGGTAGCGGCACCTACCGTGACACGGTCGCCCTGGTGCGGTATGGTCCGGATGGGGCCCCGAAGGACACCGTCGGCCGGTTTCCGGGCATGGAGATGACCCAGGTCCCCATGACCTTCAACGGGCAGACTGTCTCGACGCCGAGTCCCGTGCCACTCGGCAAACAATCGGTCATCGGGGTGGGAGAGGACCGGTTGTTCGTCGCTCAGAACAACCGGTGGGAGGTCGAGGTACGGAGTCCGGCGGGGACGATCGAACGGCTGATCCGCCTGGAGGCCCCCGCCGAGGCCCTGACCGACGCGGACATCGCCACCCACAAGCAGGAGCAGATCGCGCTGATGGAAGCCGCTCCGCAGATGCGCAGCATTCCGGAGCAATTCAAGAAGCAGTTCCTCGACCGGGTCAACAACGCGACGTACCCGCCCACCTTGCCGTGGATCGCCGGCCTGCTGCCCGCCAGCGACGGTACGCTCTGGGTTGAGGAGGTCCTCAAGCCCGGGGCCACCCAGCGCCGGTTCGCGGTATTCGACCGAGACGGCCGCTTGCTGGGTCGGGTGCTCGCCCCGGCCGGGCTCCGGGTCCTGGCCGCGTACCCGGATGCGGTCCTTGGCGTCTGGAAGGACGCCGACGACGTCGAGCACGTCCGCCTCCACCCGATCGTTCGTTAGTCCAACAACCGACGAGGCCCCGGTCATGCCCACTCCGCGCAACCGCCGCCAGTTCCTGACCGACGCCGCCGGGATGGCCTGGGGCGCCGCCATCGTCCCCCGCCACGTCCTCGGCCGCGGGTACCAGGCGCCGAGCGACACGCTCAACGTCGCGATCGTCGGCGCCGGCGGGATGGGGATGAGCAACGCGGAGCAGCTGCTCAGCCAGAACATCGTGGCGCTCTGCGACGTCGATTTCGGCTACGTCGATCGTTCGCTGCAGGGCCGGGTCAAGCCGGCCAACGGCAAGCCCGGCCCCAACGCGGAGAAGCTCGGGACCGCCTTTGCCAAAGCCGCCCGCTACGGCGACTTTCGCGAGATGCTGGCCCGGCAGCGCGACCTCGACGCGGTCCTGATCGCCACCCCGGATCACCTCCACGCCCCGATCGCCAAGGCGGCGATGGAGGCCGGCAAGCACGTCTACGTGCAGAAGCCGCTCACCTACTCGGTCCATGAAGCCCGGGTCCTCGCCGCCACGGCCAAGCGCACCGGGGTCGTGACCCAGATGGGGAACCAGGGGCACTCGTCCGACGACGCCCGCCTCATCAACGAGTGGATTCAGGCCGGCGTCATCGGCCCGGTTCGCGAAGTCCACATCTGGACCAATCGGCCGATCTGGCCGCAGGGGATCCCGAAACCGGCCCCCCTCCCGGCGGACTTCCCCAGCCTGGCCAAGCTCGATTGGTGGGGACAGTGGGCCATGAACGCCATCGTTGGCAACGCGATGGCCGGGCAGTTCCCGACCCCGCCCGGCCTCGACTGGGCTGGCTACCTCGGCCCGGTGCCGGCAGACTACCCCTATCATCCCGCCTACCATCCGTTCCGGTGGCGTGGCTGGGTCGACTTCGGCGTCAGCGCGTTAGGCGACATGGGCGCCCACTTGGTCGATCACCCGTTCTGGGCCCTCGACCTCGACTACCCCGACACGATCGAGGCCACCTCGACCCCCTGGGGCGGCACCGAGGCCGCGCCGGCCACCTACCCGCAGGCCATGCTGGCACACTATCAGTTTCCAGCCAAGGGATCCCGGCCACCAGTGGCGCTGACCTGGTACGACGGCGGCTTGATGCCGACCCGTCCGGCGGCCCTTCCCGACGCGGTCAAGCTCGACCGGGAAGGCGGCGTCATCTTCGTCGGCGACCGCGGCATCCTGCTCCACGGCACCTACGGCGCCAAACCGACACTGTTCCCCGAATCGCTCCGAGGCGACGCCGCCCGCGTCCCCGCCACGCTCCCGCGGATCACGACCAGCCATGAGATGAACTGGGCCAACGCCTGCAAGGGCCAGGGCGCGGCCACCTGCCCGATCGACTACGCCGCCCGCCTCACCGAGGTCATGCTCCTCGGGATGGTGGCGCTGCGAGCCGGCCAAGGCGTCAAGCTCCACTACGACGGCGCCGCCATGCGCGTCACCAACGTCCCCGAAGCCAACCGATTCCTGACCCGGGAGTATCGAGCCGGGTGGAGCGTCTGACATGCCCGGACCGCAACCCGGTCGCCGATTCGCGCCCCTCGTCCTCGTGCTTGGCGGCCTGATGACCAGCAACGTCGGCGCCCAGCCCACCCCCGCCCCGAATACCCTGACCGACGCGGAACGGCGCGATGGCTGGACCCTGCTCTTCGACGGCAAGACCACGGCGGGTTGGCGAAGCTACGGCAAACGAGACCTCGCGACCGGGTGGCAGGTCGTGGATGGGGCGTTGACCCGAGTCGGACTCGCCGGCGACATCGTCGCCGCCAACGAGTACGCGAATTTCGAGGTGGCCGTGGAGTGGCAAGTGCCCAAAGGCGGGAACAGCGGGATCTTCTATCGAGGGCTCGAGGGTCCCGAACCGATTTTCCGAAGCGCGCCGGAAATGCAGGTGCTCGACGACGCCGAACACGCCGACGGGAAGTCGCTCCTGACCTCCGCCGGGTCCAACTATGGGCTGTATCCGGTTCCCCGGTCGGTGGCCCGGCCCGCGGGCCAGTGGAACCAGGCTCGGATCCTCGTCCGCGACGACCACGTCGAGCACTGGCTCAACGGCACCAAGGTGGTCGACTACCAACTCGGGGGCCCGGACTGGCTGGCCCGCGTCAAGGCATCCAAGTTCGCGGCGTGGCCGGCCTACGGAACCGCCAAGCGCGGGTTGATCGGGCTCCAGGACCATGGCGATCGGGTGGCCTTCCGGAGCATCAAGATCCGCGTCCTCCCCTGAATGACCGCCGCCGGGACGGGACTGGCCAACCTCTTGATCGAGGCCGGCATCCCCGCTGGCGCCTTCAACCTGAACAACGGCGACGCAATGGCGGGGGGCCTCTGAAACCGGGCGACCGCGATCTCGGTCTCGACCGATCGATCAGCCGGCGGGATTTCCTCGACGGCGTGGCGGTTGCTGTGGGCGGCGCGATGGCTGCCCCCGGACTCGCCGAGGCTGCGCTCCGATCCGCCCCCTACCCCCCGGCGCTGACCGGGCTGCGAGGATCGCATGTCGGCGCGTTCGAGGCCTTCCACGCCCTCCGCGACGGAACTCTGACCGTCGGCGCGGCGAAGGACGTCGGTGAGCGGTACGACCTGGTGGTCGTCGGCGCCGGGATCAGCGGCCTGGCCGCGGCCCACTACTACCTCGAGGCCCATCCCGGCGCGCGCGTCCTCGTCCTCGACAATCACGACGACTTCGGCGGCCACGCCCGACGCAACGAGTTCGGACACGGCGGGCGGACCTGGCTTGGGTACGGGGGTACCCAGTCGATCGACAGCCCCCTGCCCTACAGCCCGGTGGCCCGCGGCCTGATCGAGGCCCTGGGTATCGACGTCGCGAGCTATCGGACCGCGCTGGACCGCGACCTCTACCGTTCCCTCGGACTCCGCCGCGGCTTTTTCTTTGACCGGGAGACCTTCGGCGTCGATCGAATGGTGGCGGGCACCCCCACCGGCGACGACGCCGACCGTTTCCTCGCGGCGGCGCCGCTGTCGGATGCGGTCCGCCAGGACGTGCTCCGCCTCCAGCGCGATCGGTTCGATCCCTGGCCCGGCCTTGACGGGGCCAGCCGCCGACTCCGGCTGGCCCAGACGAGTTACGCCGATTTCCTGACAGCCCACTGGCGGCTCGACCCCGGCGTCCTTCCGCTCTTCGCCACCGCACCTCATGGGCTTTTCGGTGCCGGCATCGATGCGGTCCCCGCGCAAGATGCCTTCGGGCTCGGTTACCCTGGTTTTCAAGGAATGGTTCTCGATCCGGGGCCGGGACCGGGGCAGAACTACGACTCGATGGGTAGCGACCGCGCCGAACCCTATTACTACCACTTCCCAGACGGCAACGCGTCGATTGCCCGACTCCTGGTTCGCCGCCTCGTGCCAGCCGCCATCCCTGGGCGCACCGCCGCCGACATCGTCACCGGACGAGCCGATTACGGCCGCCTCGACCGGGCCGGGCAGCGGGTTCGGATCCGGCTGTCGAGCCCGGTCCTCTCGGTTCGCCACGAGGGCCCGGCCGAGCGCGCCCGGGCGGTCCGGGTCGTCTACCAGCGGGATGGGGCGCTCGAAGCGGTGACGGCAGCCAAGGTGGTGCTCGCCTGCTGGCACACGGCGATTCCTCACCTTTGCCCCGAGCTGCCCGAACCCCAGCGTCAGGCGCTGGCCTTTGCCATCAAAGTCCCCCTCGCCTACACCAATGTCTTCATTCGGCAGTGGACCGCTTTCACCCGCCTCGGCGTCAGCGGATACACCGCGCCGAGCGCCTGGCACCCAGGCACCAGCCTCGATGCGCCGGTCACCGTCGGCGGCTACCGCCACACCAGCAGTCCAGATCAGCCCATTGTCCTCCACCTGTCCAAGTCCGCCTGCCAGCCGGGTCTCCCGATTCGGGAACAGCATCGCGTCGGCAGAAACCTGCTCTACACCACTTCGTTCGAGGAGATCGAGCGTTCGATTCGGTCCGACCTCGGACGGGCGCTCGGGCCGGGAGGATTCGACCCGGCGACGGACATCCTGGCCATCACGGTGAACCGGTGGCCGCACGGGTACGCCTATCAGTACAACTCCCTCTCCGATGAGTTCTGGCTGACGGGACGCGCGACCCCCTGCGAAATGGCCCGCCGGCCATTCGGCCGGATCGCGATCGCCAACGCGGACGCCGGGGCGTACTCATACACCGACGCCGCGATCGATCACGCCCGCCGGGCCGTGACCGAACTGAACGAGAACCGTTAGGCTTCGGCGGCCCCGGCCCCGACTCCCCGGACCCATGGCCACCAACCGGATCCCCCTCAGGACGTCGGGAACCCCCTGGCGGTTCGAACTGAAGATGGCGGTCGGCGTGTTCCTGCCGACCGCCATCGAATGGTATCTCTTCAGCCGGTCACGCCGGACCGCTGGAGCCGCCTAACGAGACCCCGGATCGACGCAGGCCACCCGGCGCATCGGAAAATCGATGCCCCGGGTCCGCCCGCCCTGCTGGCCCTCGATCCGCGCCACCAGGGAATCCGCCCCGATCGGCCGATAGCGGATCCGCTGCGGGAAGTCGTGGGCCGGATTGCCGAACGTCACCCCGGAATCGGCCAGCGCCTCGACCGGGAACATCGTCTCCGCCTGCCCCGACGGCCTCGCGACGTACACCAAGCGCCCATCCCGGGGACCGATCTGAAGGTGCTCCCACTCCCGGGCCGTGTCGCGGACTACGGTGCGACTCATCCCGAGCATCAGGCCGCCGCGCGGCGCCATCCACTGTTCGTCGGTGATCCGCCCCCGAACCTCGAGCCGCCAGCAGCCCGCCATCCAGGCCAGGGCGCCGACGTCCGAGGGGCCCTGTTGCCCCGCCAGCCGGACCGGCGCGCCGCTGCCCAGCGCGACCATCGCTCCGACGATCCAAAACCGCATGTCCACCCCGATGGTGATCGTGACCGGCCGAACCTACCGTGCGGGCGGCGCGCCGGCTTGGAGAAATGCGACCAGCCCACCCCTAGGGCGTCAGATTCCGCTGCCGCCGCACCACGTCGATCTGCTCGAGCGCCCCGAGATACTCGACCACCAGGTCGAGCGGAATCGGACCGTAGATGGCCGACAGCAGATCCCGGATCTCCGCCGCGGGTCGGCGGCCGTCCACGAAGTTGAGCGTTTCGTACCCGTACTCCCCCCCGTCACCGCGACGGGCCTGGAACCCGAGCAACCCAAGCGCCGCGGCCTTCTCCGCGCCGTAGTGATCCGCGAGATAGTCGTACGCGAAGGCGGACATCGGGCCCTTCTTGTCGGGATTGCGCTGGAACACGATCGCGCCGGTCCCGGTCGGTGGGGCGGCGGCCACCGCCCGCCCAGTGGCCGCCTCGAGGGCCTCGTAGAACGCGAGCGCCCGAGCCTTGACCGCGGCCGGCAACGCCACGACCCGCTCCACCGAGGCCAGGATCTCGCGCTCGTAGCGCCAGTGGAACCGGGTCAGCGCGGCGGCCTCCGCCGGCTCCAGCTCGCGGCGGCGCTCGACCATGGTGGCCGCGCGGGCCAGCGCCAGAGGCGTCATGGTCTCCCACAGCGCGGTCGCGTCCTCGGGCCCGAGCCCGGCCACGACCAGCGCCGAGGCGGCCCCGATGAAGGCGGCGCGCTTCACCACCGTCGGATCGATGTTGCCGGGGACGTCGAGATTGGTGTGGATGTAGCGATCGGGCCATTGCGCCAGGTAGATGGCCGGAATCCCGAACGACCCCTCCGTGTAGATC
>CADEGB010000217.1 GCA_902826755.1 uncultured Gemmatimonadota bacterium | reverse complement strand
CCCGCACGGATCCCGTCGCATCTGCTCGATCATCGCCACCATGTCAGAAACTGGGATCGGGTCGGTGGCTCCCGAGGGATCTCGAAATCCGGGCGGGGGGATGATCGGGACGAAATTCTGACGCAGCGCCGCTTCATAGGCGTTGACGAACTGCTCGGCGGCCACGGTGGCGTAGTTGCGGAGGGCTGCAATGGCGACGGTTCGAACGTGGAGCCTGGTGCGCACGGCGGCCGCGGCGGCAGCGCCAGTCAACAAGACCACCGTGCCGGTACCGATGAGAATCGCCCGCCGCCACCCGTCTCGGGAGGCGAGCTTCGGCCACCGTGCCCGTGTCATCCGGTCGAGGTTAGCGGTCGGGTGGAGTGGGCGCCAGGCCGGTGGCCGTCAACTGCTCGTCGAGCCAGCGGACGACCGCGGGCTGAAAGGCCAGCGAGCGGCCGGTCGGGTCGATCAGATTGTGATCCCCGGTCGGGAGAAGGTCGACGCGCCACGAGGTCCGACCGAGAACTGTCGCGAGTGACTCGGCGATGGCCGCCGAACGGACGGCCGGGATGCTCCGATCTCGGGCGCCGAGGATCCAATAGACGGCCCCCGTTGTTCGGTGGAGGTCGGGTACCGGGTCGTAGCCGCGAAGGCCGACGACGCCGGCCATGACGCTGTCGACCTTGGTCAGTGGCAGGTTGCTGCGCTCGAACGCGTCGCTGAACAAGGCCTCCTCGCCGACCGACACCAGCGGCCCGGAGAGGATGACGGCGAACCGGATTGCGAACTCGGCCGCGGCGGCCGGGATGATCCAGCCGGCCTGGCTGCCGCCGGCCAGGCCGAGGCGCCGCGGGTCGATCCGGGGATGACGGCTGAGGAGGCCCAGGGCCGCCGCGGCATCCCGACCGAGGAGTCGGACCAGGCTGTCGCTGTTACGAGGACCGATGCCGCGGAAGTGTCCACCCGACCGTCCGGTGCCGCGTTTGTCGTAGACCAGGACGGCCGCGCCGCGGGTCAGAAACGGCCCGATCAGCGGCCGGTTGCCGTCGCGAGTTACCGGTCCCGATCCGTGAACGAGCACGACGGCGGGGAACGGCCCGGCTCGAGCAGGGAAGTGGATCTCACCGGCGAGGGTGACGCCTTCGCTGGTGAAGGTGACCTGCTCGACCGGCGCCGGCCCCGACGGCTCGGACGCCGCGGGGCAGCCGACCATCGTGGAGAACAGGAGCAGCAGGCTGCCGAGGGCTGGGGGGTGGCCGTCCAACGGCGCCTCCTGACGGTGGGTCGGACCGAGGTTCGGAAAGCTAGTCCGGTCGCCCGGCGCAATTGTCAGAGGCCCGTCAACGCCAGCCCGCCCTCAGCGCGGTTCGGGATCGTCCCATCGCAACGGACCCGGCCCGAGCCCCGCCTTCCGCTTGGCCTCGCTGACCATGGCCGCGACATCCTGGAGCAGTCCCGGCGCATCGAAGACGACGCCGTCCTTGATGGTCCACCGCACTCCGCCGTAGCGCTCGACCCGCTTGGTCCGGTCGTTGAGCCGGACCGCTCGGGTGCCGTAGAACACCTTGAGGTTGTGGAGCGGGTCGCCGTCGACGACGACCAGATCGGCTTCCTTGCCAACCTGCACGGTGCCGGTCTGGGCGCCCAGGCCGAGGAGGTCGGCTCCTGACTTGGTGGCCGCTCGAATCACCTCCAGGGCGCTGAACCCAGCCCGCTGCAGCAACTCGAGCTCCCGGACATAGCAGAAGCCCGTCAGGCAGAGCGCGTAGGTGGGATCTTCCCCGGCAACCACCCGACCACCCCGGTTCTTGAATTCGTTGACGAAGGTCATTCCCAAGCGATAGTCGTGATACGCCGCCGCTTCATCGCGGCTGGTCCAGTCGAACCAGAAGGAGCCATGGGCCTCCCGACTGGGTCGGAAGAACTGCCATTGCCACGGCATGGTGTACTTGTCGTGCCACTCGGCCTGGCGCGCGGCCATCACATCGAGCGTGGCCGACTTGACCGCGAAGGTGGGCGAGATGGTGAAGCCGAGTTTGATCAGCGAGTCCATGACGGCGTTCCACTTGGGGCTGTACGGCGGGGCCGCCTGACTCCAGACCCGGGCCGCGCCCTGGAACCGATCCTGTTCGTCGTCGTAGTTGTGGTCGACCGGGTAATCCTGGATCCGTCGATCGGTAAAGAGCGCTTCCGGCAGCCCGTACCAGAAGTGCTCCATCGATCCGAGGCCCCAGGTGGCGGTCTCGAGGACCGTGGCCTGTGGGGTGAAGACCTGGGCGTGGTGCATCGTGGTCGGCATCCCGAGCGCCTTGGCTTCCCGGATGACCGCTTCGACCAGCGCGGCGGGGCCGCTGTGGAGCTTGATACCCACCGCGCCCTGCTCCTTCATCCGGCGGACCCAGGCGCGGGCGTCATCGGGTGTCTCGCCCTTGGAAAAGACGATGTCGGCGACGAAAGCGTAAGGGAGCAGCGTCGGCCCCTCGTACTCCCCGGTGGCAATCCGCCGGGCCTGGTCCACGGTCCAATCGAGCCCGCGGAGGGAGCCCACGTCCCGGACGGTCGTGATCCCGTGCGCCAGCCAGAGTTTGTAGATGTAGGCGGTGTTGAAGGTGGGCACCGAGAACGGCCCGACGTGGCCGTGGGTGTTGACGAATCCGGGGACGACGAACATCCCGGCGCCGGCCAATTCGCGGTCGCCCTTCGGAGGGCGGACCGCCTTCTCGTTCGGCAGTCCCTGGAGCCCGACCGGCACGATCCCGGCAATCCGATTGCCCTGGATGACGATGTCGTAGGGACCTCGGGCCGGCGCCCCGGTGCCGTCGATGATCATGACGTCGCGGATGACCAGGCGGCCGTAGGGACCGGAGGCCCGTTTGACGGCATTCTCGTAAATGGCGTTGGTCGGCGGGCCCGCTTGGGCGGAGCCCCTGGTCGGGTCGAGCGCGAGGCCGGCCACGATGACGCCGAGGCCGGCGGTCAGACTGGGACGGAACGAACGGATCATGCGAATCCTCCGGTCAGGGCGGGGTTCGGTCGGCGCGGCGGCGTTCACGGGGCCGGCCGAGGCCCGCCCAGATGGGTGACGAAGTACTCCAGCTGGCGGCGTTTGGCGTACGGGTGGACGATCGTCACGTGCGGCGTGTTGGGGAGCAGGACGAGATCGAAGAACTTGTTGGCCTTGGTCAACGCGTCGATGAACACGATCGCGTTCTGGAACGGGACGTTCTCGTCGATCTCCCCGTAGATCAGGAGGAGCTTGCCCGTCAGTCGGTGGGCCAGGCGGGTATTGCTGGTCAGGGCATAGTAGTCGTCGGTCGATCCGGCCACCCCGGGGATGCCCCAGAAGCGGTCGACCGTAAAGCCCGAACCCATGTACCGGAAGTCGTGGGGCCCGACGTGCGACACCGTTACGTCGAAAAAGTCGGGATGCAGCAACATGGCTCGGACGCTGCCGTAGCCGCCGAACGACAGGCCCGTGACCCCAACCCGTTCCGCATCGATGAAGCGGTGTCGGCGGGCCAGGTTTTCGATGGCCGCCCGATGATCCGCCGACCCGAAGATGTCCTCGGTGCCGGCAAACGCGTACCGGAAGTCGCGCCCGCGGCGGCTGGTGCCTCGGCCGTCCAGCGCCACGGTCACGAAGCCCAACTCGGCCATCTGCTGCATGTCGAGAGCCAGCGAACCGCCGATGCCCTGCATGAATCCGCGGGGGGCGTAGGATCCCTGGGGCCCGGGGTAGGTGCGTTCCACCACCGCGTGCCGCTTGGTCGAGTCCATGCGCAGCGGGGTGAACATCGCGCCGTAGAGGTCGGTCGTCCCGTCGGCCGCCTTCACCACGAATGGGGTCGGCGGCCGCCAGCCCGTGGCGTAGAGAGCCGAGGCGTCGGCCTCGAGGACCCGGGCCACCAGCTGCCCGGTGGTCCGACGGATGACCATGACCGGCGGTCGATCGAGGGTCGAGTAGGTGTCGACAAAGTAGCGACCGGTCGGCGACAGCTCCGAGCCGTTGCCGCCGGTCGACCCGATGGTCGGGGCCGAAAAGGCGTGGTCGGCGTCTTCCGGGGTCAGCAGTTGAGGTTCGCCTCCGTCCAGGCTGACCCGATAGAGATGGCGGTAATAGGGATTCCGCCCGGGTTCCCTTCCGCCGGCCACGAAGTACACGGTCCGGGTGGCCTCGTCGACCCGAAGCAGGTCGGTCACGACCCAGGCGCCTTGGGTGATCGGGTGACGGAGCCGGCCGGTCCGGGCATCGTAGCGGTAGAGGTGGCCGAAGCCGTTCCGCTGCGAATACCAGATCAGGTCAGCGCCGTCGCTGGAGACCCAGAAGTTCGGCCGGCCGCGGTCGTCAGGGTTGAAGTCGTAGTAATGCCGTTCGGTTTCCTCGACGACGACCCGGGATCGACCGGTGGTCAGGTCGACAGCAAAGAGGTAGTAGGTCTTGGCGTCGCGGGTGGCTCCGTCGAAATAGACCTCTCGCCCGGCCTGATTCCACCAGACGGCCCCGGCACTGAAGTGGATCGCGGCGTGATCCTGGAGCCGCTCCGCCGGGATATCGGCGGCGACGATGGCGCCGGTTTCGGTGTCGATCAGCTCGACCACGCTTCCGGGAATCAGATTGTCCTGCGCCTGCACCTGGCGGTCGAGGTGCACCGTGGGTGGGGCGCCGTCCGTGGGAAGGTGTTCGGTCACGTGAGGCCGGAGCGGCAGATGGCGACGATCCGACCGAAAACTCGCGAGGTAGCGCCCGTCCGGCGACCAGACCAAGCCGACGACTGGCCGCGGCTGTTTGGTCTTTCGCCGGAGGACCCGGCCGACGTCGAACACCACCGCGTCGCCATAGGCGAAGTACTCGACGCCGCCGCGGGTCAGTTGCCGCTCGGTGCCCGCGGGGTCGCGGAGCCAGACGTTGTGGTCCCTGATGAACGCCACCCGACCCCGGGGCCCGGCCACCTCGACGGGCGAGGCGAGGGCGCGGGTGCTGTCACACTTCCCGACCGTGAGGTCGCAGCGGAACGTTCGGTTGGCCAGCGACACCACGACGCCCTGATCCGTCGGGACGAAGAAATCGAACGGCAGCGAGTCGGCGCGGACGTTGCGGATGCCGGCCGCCGTCAGCGCCTGGGCCAGGCGGTCGTGATCGAACGCGGGCGTCCGTTGTCCGGTTCGGGCGTCGATGACGACGAACCCGTGGCCGCGAGTCGTGTCGATCCGGATCCAGAAGCGATCCTCGCCGCCGATCCAGCGGGGCACCGGGTTGCCGTTCCTGACTTTGGCCATGAGCGGCGCGGAGGCGAAGGCCGCGGCGCGGGCGTAGTCGGGCTGATCGATGGACTGGGTCGACAGTGGCGCCCCCGGCGCCGAGTGCAACGGCCACAGCGCCATCACGAGCAGCGGGCCGGCGGCCGAGCGGGCGAGCCGTGGGCCGCGGTGCCGCGGGGGCATCGAGAGGTTGAGCATGCGGGATTGGTTCCGTCCGGGAACGTTGACAGTCGGTGAAGCAACCTCCCCTGTCAAGGGCCGGTGTCGAGCTAGTTGGCGAGCGGGCCGAGCACCTGCAGCATGTTGCCGGCGTTGTCCTTGAACATGACGTTGGCCCGCTGTCCCGGCCGGGCCGGGAAGGGCCCGGCAAAGAACGTCACCCCCCGCGCCCGGAGCGCGGCGACCGTGCGCTCGAAGTCGGCGACGAGAATCCCCGCCTTGACGATGCCGTGGGAGAGTTCCGCCGGCGTCGGGCCGGGTTTCGCGTCGTCGCGCTGGATCAGCTCGACGAAGATCCCGTCGCCTTCGAGGGCCGCGCCGCCGACGATCGACCCCATCCTCGGGATGGTCATGACGCGCCGAAGCCCCAGGATCTCGGTGTACCAGCGGGCGCTGGCCTCGAGGTCGGGGACCGAGAGCGCGATGAAGGCCCCGACCGCCCCGACGAAGGGGCCGGAGGGCAGGGTCGATCGGGGCTGGGCCGGGGCGGCGGTTGCCAGGCACAGGAGCAGGACGGTCGCGCGCGCCAAGTCGCGGAGCTGGGTCATGTCGGAGGTCGGAGGGGGTAGTGGTCGCACGGGCCGATGGGGACCGTACGAAGGCGGACAAGGCCCGTTTCACGGCCTCCGATTGGGGGCCACCCTTCGTTCGTTTGGCGTCGAGGCTTGGCTCCTCCCCTGGGTCGGGGCGACCTTTCACCGTCCCGCATACCGAGGCCCCCGCTTGGGGCCCTTCCGGAGAGTATTCATGGCCCGACACTGGTGGTTGGCCCTGGCGTGCGCGTGCGCCGCCTGCGGCCCCGAGGTGGAGTTCACCGAAGTCCAACGCGCGGCGGTCCGCGACACGATCCGAGCCGAAGCGGACCGCGTCATCGCGGCGCTCGCGTCTCGCCAGGTCGACTCGCTGGCGGACCTGTTCACCCGCGATGCCGACTTCGTGTACGTCGACAACGGCCGGATCTACCCCGACAACGCCGCGCTCAAAGCCGCGGCCACCCCGTTCTTCGGCCGACTCGGCCGTGCGGGCGGGCGATGGGACCCTGCCCACGTGCTGGTGCTCGGGCCCGACGCCGGCGCCTTTACCGGCGTCTTTCGCGCCGAGATGGCTGACACGGCAGGTGCCCCTCTGTGGACCGAGGGGAAGATCTGGACGTTTGTCTATCAGCGGCGGGCCGGGCGGTGGCAGATCGTGCAGGCCCACGAGGTGAACGCTCGGCCATGAGGGCCTGGGCGCGGTGGCTCTTGGTGGGAGTGGCGGCGGCAGGCTGCCGACCGGCGACGCCGAAACGTCTCAACGTGCTGTTCATCGCGGTGGACGACCTCCGCCCGGCCCTCGGCGCCTATGGCGACTCGGTCGCGATCACGCCGAACATCGATCGGCTGGCGAAGAGCGGTGTCACGTTCCTGCAGGCGCACGTCCAGCAGGCCGTCTGCAACCCGTCGCGGGCGAGTCTCATGACGGGGCTCCGGCCCGATTCTCTCCGGGTGTGGGACCTCGACACGGACTTCCGGACCACGGTTCCCGACGTCGTCACGCTGCCGCAGCTCTTCCGCCAGCACGGGTACCTCGCCACCGTGGTCGGCAAGATCTATCACAACATCCTTCCGGACACGCTCTCCTGGAGCGAGCCCGAGATGAAGGTCCCCGGGTTTCCGTACGATCCCGACGCGGTCTACCATCATCGAGACAACGTGGCCATCCAGGAGGCGCGGAAGGCCGCCGCGATCGCGGCGGGGCAGGCGGACCGCCACGTCGACGCCCTGGGCTTCTGGTACCTCAAGGCCAACGCCACCGAGAGCGTCGATCTCCCCGACAGCGTGTACTACGACGGGGCCCAGACCAACTACGCGGTTCGGAAGCTGGCCCAGCTGGCGGCGCGGCCGGAGCCATTCTTTTTCGGCGTCGGCTACTACCGGCCCCATCTCCCGTTCAACGCGCCTCGGAAATACTGGGACCGCTACGACCGGGATGCCATTCCACTCGCTCCGAACCCCACCGTTCCGCGCGGCGCGCCGGAGATGGCGATCAACAACATGCGCGAGTTGCGTGGGTACGCCGATTTTGCGGATGTGGCCCATCCATTCAAGGGCTCCGTGACGGTGGCCGAAGCGCGGCGCCTCAAGCACGGATACTACGCTTCGGTCAGCTACATCGATGCCCAGGTCGGCCGGCTGCTCGACGCACTCGACAGTCTCGGTCTGACGCGCAACACCATC